>JAYEGR010000018.1:0-18988 GCA_034659175.1 Thermodesulfobacteriota bacterium
TGCTTGGCATTGATCCGGAATTATTCGGTTCCGAGGCATGCTTTGCTTTGCGCGTTCGGGGCGATTCCATGATAGATGCGCATATATTGGATGGCGATATTGCCGTTATCAGGCCGCAAGTCAAGGTGGAAAATGGGGAAATAGCTGCAGTGCTGGTTCAGGATGTGCTGCCTGAAGCGACCTTGAAAAGGGTTTATAAAGACAGGACCAGTACCAGATTACATGCGGAAAATGAATCCTATAAACCTCTGATTTTTAAGGGCAGAAAAAGGGGAGTGGTGTCGATAATCGGAAAAATGGTCGGAATCCTCAGACGTTAAGACGGGCGGAGAAAACGGCCGGCTCACAGATTTTTACACTTCTCGCTACGGGCGTTTATGAATAACCGGGTTAAACCGGATGTTTCGCTTCCTCAAAAAATGTAGTGCCTGTAGGCTTTCAACTACTTGATATTGCTATATATTAATTTGACTACTACAAATCGCGAAAATCGGGTTAACCTTGAACCCCAATTTATCTACTAAACAGGTTGTTCTGAACAGGTCCGTTTGGATACGGGATCTTGTCGGCTTTCCTGCCAAAGTGTTCATATGCCGCTAAAGTGGCCATTCTTCCGCGGGAAGTTCTGACCAGAAAACCTGACTGGATCAGAAATGGTTCATATACGTCCTCAAGCGTGTTCTTTTCCTCGCAAACCGCGGTTGCCAGGGTGTCTATTCCCAATGGGCCGCCCTGAAACCTGTCAATAATAGTCAGGAGTATCTTCCTGTCCATCTCATCAAGACCGAGATGGTCCACGGCCAGCATATCAAGAGCGTCATTGGCCACGACTGAGGAGATATGGCCTTTTGCCTTCACTTCTGCAAAATCGCGTACACGTTTGAGCAGTCGGTTTGCCACCCTTGGGGTGCCGCGTGACCTGTTCCCGATTTCCATGGCCCCTGCATCGTCAATATTGATTCCAAGCACGGATGCGGATCTTTTGACAATGGTTACCAGGTCTTCAGGCGAATAGAAATCAAGTCTTAAGATTATTCCGAATCTGTCACGTAAAGGTGGTGTCAGCAGACCGGTCCGGGTGGTGGCGCCGACAAGCGTAAACCTGGACAAACCCATCTTTACGATCCTGGCGCCCGGCCCCTGGCCGATCACCAGATCAAGCTGGAAATCCTCCATTGCCGGGTAGAGGATCTCTTCCACTACGTGATTTAAGCGGTGAATTTCGTCGATGAACAGCAGATCGCCTTGCTGGAGGCTGGTCAGAATGGCAGCAAGGTCTCCGGCCCTTTCAATGACCGGGCCGGATGTGACCTTGATGTTTGCCTGCATTTCATTGGCAATGATATGTGCAAGGGTGGTCTTGCCCAGTCCTGGAAAACCATGCAAAAGAAGGTGATCCAGCGGTTCCCCCCTTCTTTTTGCCGCCTGGATTGCGATTTCCAGGTTTTTCTTAAGCTGCGGCTGGCCGATATACCGGGACAACCGTCTGGGCCGGAGGTTCTGTTCCTCCCGGACATCTTCTTCAGTTGGGTCCCTGCTTACTATTCTTTCTTCAAAATTCAAACAAGCGCCCCCAAAGTCCGGCGTAACAGTTCTTCAAGAGGCATACTGGAAAAGGAGTCGTCGGACAAGCGCCTTCTCACCGAATTCAAGGCTTTATTTGCACTGGTCTCCGGATAGCCGAGATTGATAAGTGCGGAAATCACATCAGAGACGCGTCGGTCGTCGGATTCTTCAGGCAGGCCCGGCTGTTCAGGAGATTCAGGTTGGGTAATGGCCGGATCAATCTTATTTTTTAATTCCAGGCAGAGCCTCTCGGCAGTTTTTTTCCCAACTCCTGACAGTTGGGTCAGCCTTCCGATGTCTTTCGAGGATATTGCCCGGGCAAGTTCAGCAGGTTTGATTCCGGACAGTATGGTAAGCGCAAGCTTGGGCCCGATTCCGGAAACCCCCATGAGAATTAAAAACACATTTTTTTCGTCCGTGTCGGAAAAACCGAAAAGGGTTATGGCGTCTTCCCTGACGTGCGTATGGACATGGAGAAATGTCTCTTGACCGATATCAGGCAGCATGCTGAAAACGGAATGGGTAATGTGAACTTCATAGCCGACTCCGTTTACATCAATGATTGCCTTGTCAAACGTTTTGGCTATCACCTCTCCTTTTAAACAAGCGATCATCGTAATCAGCCCTTTCTTTTCAAACCGGCATCGTAAATATTCGGCTTGATGCCGATAACTAGCTGGAACCACCAAAAAAGTAAATGTTTGGCAGCGCTTCACAGGGAGGTGAGCAGGCTGATCAGCTATACTTATGTATGCTGGGCAGCCTGATCGCCTTCCTGTGGAGTGCTGACGAATATTTACCCGGCATCATATTGGCGTGACAGATCGCCACAGCCAAGGCGTCCGATGCATCCTGACCGGGCAGTCCCGAGAGAGTCAGGAGCGACTTGATCATGTGCTGCACCTGTTGTTTGTCAGCCCCTCCATAACCCGCGACCGACTGTTTGACCGTAAGAGGACTGTACTCATGGACGGACAGGCTGTGGTTCATTGCAGCCAGGATCAATACACCGCGGGCATGTCCGAGTTTTAAGGCCGACATGGCGTTTTTTGACATAAAGACGTTTTCAATCGCGGCCTCATCCGGTTCATGCTTGGCAATAACCTCGCATATCCCGTCATATATCTCCATCAACCTTTCGGGAAACGAAAGAGAAGGCGTTGACTTGACTACTCCGCAGGCAACAAAGCGCAGCCGTCCTGATTCTTTTTTAATCACCCCGTATCCTGTGGTGCGTGAACCAGGGTCGATTCCCAGAATGCGAAAATCAGCAGCCATTGAGTTCAAGGGATATCCCTTCTATTAAATGCCTTCTATGATTTCGTCCGGAATATCGAAGTTGGCATAAACATTCTGGACATCTTCATGATCTTCCAGCTTTTCAAGGAGCGTCAGCACCTGTTTGGCCGTCTTTTCGTCGATTATTTCAATAACATTTTTTGGAATCATTGATATAGAGGATTCAATCAGCGGAATGTTTTCGGATTCAAGGGCCTCGATGACGGCCGAAAAGTCGTCGGGCACGGTAACCACCTGGAACTCGTTTTCTTCTTCCGCAACATCTTCAGCGCCTGCATCCAGCACGATGTCCAGGAGTTTGTCTTCGGAAACAACTGATTTGTCAACAAGAAGAGAACCCTTTTTGTCAAACATCCAGGAGACGCATCCGGACTCCCCGAGATTACCGCCTGATTTTGCAAAAAAATGTCTGATGTCGGCCACTGTGCGGTTCCTGTTGTCAGTCATGCAATCCACAAGTATCGCCACACCTCCGGGCCCGTAACCTTCATATGTTATTTCGTCGTAAACAGTACCTTCCAGCTCGCCTGTGCCTTTTTTGACGGCCCGTTCAATATTTTCCTTGGGCATGTTTTCCGACTTTGCAGTAACGATTGCTGAACGTAATCGTGGGTTCGATCCGGCGTCTCCTCCGCCGATTCTAGCGGCTACGGTAATTTCCTTGATCAGCTTTGTAAATATTTTCCCACGCTTGGCGTCTGCCGCGCCTTTTTTTCTTTTTATCGTACTCCATTTAGAGTGTCCGGACACTTTATCCTCCTGTAAATATTCGGCTTGATGCCGGAAAATAGCTGGAACCACTAAAAAAGTAAATGTTTGACAGCGCTTCACAGGGAGGTGAGCAGGCTGATCAGCAGATAAGCGCAGACTTCGATACTTAGGTATGCTGGGCAGCCTGATCGCCTTCCTGTGGAGTGCTGTCGAATATTTACATCCTCCTTTTAAATTTCTGTCCCAGAACAAAGACCTCCCTGCTTTCACTGCGGGAACTTTTTGGTTTTACAACCTTTGTTGTCTTGAAACATTGTCGAATTTCATTCACGAATAAGGGGAAATCTTCGCCCTGGAATACCTTGCAGTAAAATGTTCCGCCATTGGAAAGCAGGGATTCGGCAAGTTCGAGTGCCCTTTTGGAGAGTTCAACGGACAGCAGGTGATCGGCAAGTTTGTGTCCCGTGGTCTTGGGGGCAAGATCGCTTAAAACCACGTTAAAACTCGGACAGTCTTTCTTGATCGTGTTTAAAGCATTTTCGGAAAAAATGTCGGTATGATGCAGGCGAATCTCGGCTGCATCCGTCACATACGGATTTTTACCCCTGTAAAGGTCAATTCCGACTACAAGTCCTTTGGCGCCAATGGTCCTTGCTGCAAACATCGTCCAACTTCCGGGCCGGTATCCTAAATCCAGTACCCTGTCACCGGGTTTTAATATCCTGTATTTTTGTTGAATTTCTTCGAGTTTGTAAACAGAACGGGAAGGGTATTTTTCTTTTTTTGCTTTTTTATAATAGTGGTCTTTTACCTTTTTCACAAATTTCCTTATAGGTTCCGCATACTACTATAAAATCAGAAAATGACAAGTGGTGAGTTACTTGTATTGCGGGTTGCAACCCGTTACTTGACAGTCTTCAGGATTATGGAACGGAACTCATTGAACTCAATCGGTTTGCAGATGTAATCATCCATGCCGGCATTCAGGCATTGTTCCCTGAGCGAATAACGGGTGATAAGCGGCTGTCGTTCCTCCTTAGGAGTTTGAGGCGGGAGGTAAAATGGAACACTGTGCCATGGCCCGGGGCGTCTTCAACCCAGATATCTCCACCCATCATTCTTACCAGCTGGTAAGAAATGGATAGCCCCAGACCGGTTCCACCGTGTTTCCGGGTCGTGGATCCGTCGGCCTGCGTAAAGGCCTCAAAAATCATTTTGTGTTTTTTACAGGGTATGCCGATTCCTGTGTCCCTTATTGAAAAATGGAGAAGAACCGTGTCGTTTTCTTCCTTTTTTTCTGTCTTGACCTGGACATCCACTTCACCTTTTTCCGTGAACTTGATCCCGTTATCCATCAGGTTCATGACTATCTGACGAAGTCGTCTCGGATCACCAATAAGGTTGTCGGAAACATCGTCATGGATCCGGTAAATCAGCTTAAGTCCATTACGGTCCGCCTTGATTGTGAGCATTTTCATACATTCACTCATCATTGTCCGCAGACTGAAGGGAATCGGCTCAAGAATGAGTTTCCCCGATTCGATTTTTGAAAAATCAAGTATGTCGTTTAAGATTGACAAAAGGTTGTCGGAAGAGATTTTGATCATATCCATATATTTTTTCTGCTCAGGTGTAAGATCGGTCTTGAGCACAAAGTCCGTCATACCGATAATGCCGTTCATAGGTGTCCGGACTTCATGGCTCATATTGGCAAGGAATTCATTTTTAAGCCGATTTGCCTGTTGAGCGGCATGTGTCGCCTCTATCAGTGTTTTTTCCGCCTTAAGGCGCTTGGTGTAGTCACGGAATATTACCACCGCGCCGATTGTTTTCCCGTCAACAACAATTGGTGTGGTTACATATTCAACGAAAAATTTGGATCCATCCATGCGGTGGAATACCTGGTCTGTCCCGCTGCGCAAGTTTTTATTTTTTGAAAAATTGCAGACAGGGCATTTGTCCTTGGGCCAGGGATTCCCGTCATGCCTGGAGTGACGAGTCAATTCATGAAATGACCGGCCGACAGGTTCATCCGCATCCAGTCCAAGAAGGCGCATGCCAAAGGAATTGATAAATGTGATTCTCCCCGCTGCATCCAGCCCTAAGATTCCTTCGCCCGCCGCATCAAGTATCATTTTGTTCTTATTGACTTCCCGGGCCAGTTCCCTGTTGGTCTTTTCAAGCTTTTCCCGATTTCCCCTGACTTCCCGAGTCAGGCAGCGCTTTACCATGGCCTGTTCAATGGCTACCTCCATTTCGGCAAAGGTAAAGGGCTTGTATATCAAGTTTGTGGCGCCTATTCTCATAGCCTTGATAGCGGCATTTATTTCCCCGTGTCCGGTAAACACCATACACTGCATCTCAGGATTGAGCTCCTGTGCCCGCTTTATGAGTCCAAGCCCATCCAGGTCCGGCATTTTAATGTCGGTAAGCATTATATCAAAGTCGTCCCGGCCCAGCAGTTCGAGTGCCTCATTGCCGGACGATGCCGTACTGACCGTGTATGAGCGCTTTAACATTATTTCAAGTGACCGTGTGACATGAGGATCATCGTCAACAACGAGCAATTTTCCTTGGTCGCCCATTTTCCCCTCCGGGTTGGTAACTGGTGTTATATTAAAAAATCTGATAAAAAATAATATCTCATCCTGTTGCCTCAGGCAACACTATACCCCGATTTTTTCATAATTTTTCATTTGACATACGATCGCTTATGGTTTAAATTCCTCTGCTTTTTTAAATTCTGCCGGGAACGACGTCTCATAATGGCGGTTGTTTTTTTATCCGTCCCGGCTCTTCAATTATTGAAGAGCCGGGACGATTTATTTTTGGGCGAACCCTTATTCCGGAGCCCGGATTTTCACTTGAAAAAAATATGGAAACACCAATGAACAGGAATTTGAACATGGTCCGCAATATCGGTATCAGCGCCCACATTGACTCGGGCAAGACCACACTCACCGAGCGGATTCTCTACTACACAAAACGAATCCACGCCATGCACGAGGTAAGAGGCAAGGACGGCGTCGGAGCCACCATGGATTCCATGGAACTCGAAAAGGAACGGGGGATCACGATCCAGTCCGCAGCCACTTACTGCACCTGGAAGGAACACGATATTAACATAATCGACACACCAGGGCACGTGGATTTCACGATTGAGGTGGAACGGGCCTTAAGGGTGCTTGACAGCGCTATACTGATTCTCTGTTCCGTGGGCGGCGTGCAGTCCCAGACCATTACCGTAAACAGACAGATGACCAGGTACGGGGTGCCGCGTATCGCTTTTGTCAATAAATGCGACCGGACCGGCGCCAATCCGTATCGCGTCATAGACCAGATCAGGAACAAACTTGGACTTAACGCCGTACTGCTCCAGATTCCCATCGGACTCGAGGAAAATCTGAAAGGCGTGGTCGATTTGATCACCATGAAGGCCCTCTATTTTGACGGCCACATGGGTGAGGTCATACGCGAGGAAGATATCCCTGATCATTTACGTGAAGAGGCGGACGCCAGGCGCGAGGAACTTATCGATGCGGCCACGATGTTTTCGGACGAACTCACTGAAGCCGTACTGGAAGGCACGCCGACACCCGATATGATCAGAGACGCGGTGCGTACCGGCACTATCAGCCTGGGCCTGGTTCCGGCGCTTGTCGGGTCAGCTTACAAAAACAAGGGAATCCAGCCGCTTTTAAACGCATTGATAGACTACCTGGCAGCGCCCGGGGATATTGAGAACAAGGCACTGAATTTAAACAATAACGAGGAGGAGATTACCTTAAGCTCTAATGCCGGCGACCCGCTGGTAAGCCTGGCATTCAAGATCGAGGACGGCAGATATGGACAACTGACCTATGTCAGGGTTTATTCAGGTACGCTCAGAAAGGGGGATACCATTATTAACAGCAGGACAGGCCGGAAATGCAAGGTGGGACGGCTTGTGCATATGCATTCAGATGAAATGAAGGAGATCCTGGAGGCCAGGGCCGGGGATATTGTGGCCCTGTTCGGCATAGACTGCTCTTCGGGCGACACGTTCACCTCTCTTGGTTTATCCATATCCATGACATCCATGCATGTTCCCGTACCGGTAATTTCGCTTGCAGTAGTCCCTGTAGATAACAAGGCCCAGGTCAATTTGTCCAAGGCTTTACGCCGCTTCACCAGGGAGGACCCCACATTCAGGAGTCATATCGATTCCGAGACAAATGAAACCATCATATCCGGCATGGGTGAGCTGCACCTGGAGGTGTACATTGAACGTATGAAGCGGGAATACGATGCAAAGATCGAAGTCGGGGCGCCCCAGGTTGCATATCGCGAAACAATCACAAGGCGTGCTGAATTCAACTATATCCACAAGAAACAGACCGGCGGCTCGGGCCAGTTCGGAAGGGTGGCCGGGTTTATTGAACCGCTTGAAGATGTTGAATATGAATTTGTTGACAAGATAGTCGGCGGCGCGATCCCCAGGGAATTCATCCCATCATGTGACAAGGGTTTTAAAAAATGTCTTAAAAAGGGTCCAATTGCAGGTTTTCCCATGACCGGAGTGCGTATTGTGATAAATGACGGTTCATCTCATTCCGTTGATTCCTCAGACATGGCCTTCCAGAATGCTGCCGCGGGCGCTTACAAGGAAGGGGTCGGCAAGGCCGGCCCGGCGCTTCTGGAACCGATAATGAAGGTGGCTGTTGAAGGTCCGTCGGAATTTCAAGGCGGGATTATGGGGAGTCTGAACCAGAGGCGCGGTCTTATCGTAGGCACCTTAGAGCAAGACGATTATACTGTTGTGGAGTCTGAAGTGCCTCTTTCCAACATGTTTGGGTATTCCACGGTGCTTCGTTCGCTGACTCAGGGCAAGGCTGAGTTTACCATGGAGTTCGCAGCCTACAGGCAGGTGCCGTCAGGCCTTGCGGACGACGTGATCAAGGAAGCTAAGAAAAGGCGGAAGTAAATTTAAAAATCATAAACCGTATTTCAGGTACTAAAAATGGTAATAGAAGATTTTTTACAAAAAAATCCGCTTCGGGTCCTGAATCTGGATGCCGACGGAAAGGTTGTTGACCGGCGTATGGGGCTTGTAATCGCCAGGGCCGGTCTTGGAAAAACCTCAATTCTTGTGCAGATTGCTTTAGATAGCCTTCTGCGCGGGAAGAGGATCGTGCATGTAAGCATCGGTCAGAATCTTGATAAAACAAAAGCCCGATATGATGATATTTACAACAACACAGTAAAGGCATATAATCTGGAAAATGCAGCGGCGTTGCGGGATGAAACCATGCGCAACCGGATAATCATGACCTTTAATGAGTCGGGGTTCAACGTTCCCATGCTGCAGGAGCGGCTGAACGATCTGATTGACCAGGATATTTTCCGGCCGGCCGGTCTTGTGTTTGACGGTTATGATTTCACGCTGGCCGAAAAAGAGGACTTAATCGGAATGCGGAAACTGGTAAAGAAAATTGGTTTAAATGTCTGGTTCTCCGCTGTCTGCCACAGGAACGACCCGCGAGAGAGTAAAGTCGGGGTTCCCGCGCCCTGTCATGAGGTGGAAGACCTGTTTGACACGATTATTCTGTTGCAGGCCGAGTCTCGTGAGCCCGCAGCTGGACGCTCTGGCAACGGAAAAGTCATAGAACTCAATATCTTAAAGGATACTACCGGGGGTACGGATTCCTCCCGGATTCTGAACCTGGATCCTGCAACCCTGATGATCATCAGGGAGTAAATATTCGTCAGCGCTCCACAGGGAGGCGATCAGTCTGCCCAGCATACCCAAAAGTATCGAAGTCTGCGCTTATCTGCTGATCAGCCTGCTCACCTCCCTGTGAAGCGCTGCCAAACATTTACTGCCATTCCTGAACCTCTGAACCCTCGGAACTATGAAATTCAGACCCTGTATTGATCTCCATGACGGACGTGTGAAGCAGATTGTAGGTTCTACCTTGTCCGACGGCGGGCATGAGGGATTGAAAACCAACTTTTGTTCAGACAAGCCATCTTCCTGGTATGCTGAGATGTATAAGAGGGACGGGCTTACGGGTGGGCACGTCATTAAGTTGGGACCTGGGAATGAAAAAGCGGCGGCCTCAGCGCTTCAGGCATATCCCGGCGGGCTTCAGATCGGCGGGGGGATCAATCCGGAAAATGCGGCATACTGGCTTGACCAGGGCGCCTGCGCAGTGATCGTCACCTCGTATGCCTTTAAAAACGGGAAGGTGTTTGAGGGGAGGCTTGTGGAACTTACAAAGGCTGTCGGCAGCAACAGGCTGGTCCTTGACTTGAGTTGCAGGAAAAGAGGTTTTGATTACTTTATTGTGACAGACCGGTGGCAAAAATTCACGGATGTACGGATTTCCAGAGAATCGCTCAAGTTTTTTTCCGGGTATTGTTTTGAATTTCTGATCCATGCTGTGGATGTGGAAGGCAAATGCGATGGAATCGCCGAAGACTTTGTCGCCAAGCTGGCACGCTGGTCACCCATCCCCGCCACATATGCCGGTGGTGTCAAAAACATTGACGACCTTTACCGGTTAAAGGAATTGGGACAGGGACGGCTTGACGTCACAATCGGCAGCGCCCTGGACATCTTTGGCGGCACGGGTATAAAATATTCCGAAGCGTTAACCTTTTTTCGCAGGGAGTAACAATTCCAGGCCCCACCCCTAACCCAGATAAACTGGAAAAGCATAAAAAAGAATATCGAGGTCACCAGGAATATCGAATATCGAAGGAAGGTATTTTTTCAATTCATATATCTTCCGCCCTTCATCACTCATTATTCCTGGTGACCTCGATATTGAAAAAAATCAGCGTTCATCTCTTATTTTCAAAAATTGTACCACTCATTTCAGTACCCCTTGGGGTATAAAAAACACGAAAATAAAATTTAAGATACTAAGGCGGGTTGATACCCGCAACCCAAATTTTTAAAAATTGCTTTGTCCAGTAAATCCGTGTCACCTCGCTTTCAGCTTATGTCAGCGGGGTGCGCCAAAAAATTTCTTGTTTTTTTTGACAGGGTTTCAGGAGTAAGGTACTAAACACCATTCTTCCCTTTTTTTACCTGTTTCCTGCCCATCTACCATATTCCTCTGATTAAATCTTCGCATTCCTTGACCCTCCCTTGTTCATCAGCTATGATAAAATGATATTTTAACTACCCCCTTTTTATTTTGTTTAGACCAAAGGAAAAAACAGGTATTGATGAACAAAGAATTCTCGATCGTTGAACAGCGCTTTAAACTGATTCGAAATTATATCGACCGAATGCCTAGTCTCTCTACTACGGTGACCAAGGTACTGGATGTCTGTAACCGTCCAAACACATCCGCGAATGATCTCAACCGTGTAATCTCTCTTGACCCTGTCCTGACCGGTCAGGTCTTAAAGCTTATCAACTCAGCCTATTATTCCCTTCCGAACCAGATCACTTCTCTTGCACGGGCTATCATTATGCTGGGCCTTAATACGGTTAAAAACCTGGCATTAAGTACGGCAATCATCGGGAGCATGGGAAAGGAAAAAATGTCTCGGGGCCTTCCTATGGACACATTCTGGACTCATTCCATCTGCGTGGGTGTAACCTCAAAGGCAATGGCCGCGAAAAATGGGATTCCGGCCTCATTACGGGAAGAGTATTTTGTTGCAGGCCTGCTGCATGACTTGGGAAAAATCCCTTTGGCAAGCTGTTTCCCGACTGATTATGACCAGGTACTTGAACTTGCCGAACTGCAACAGGGCGCCCTGCACCGGGCAGAGACCATGATCCTGGGGTTTGATCACAGTATGACAGGAAAGATGATTGCCGAAAAGTGGAAGCTGAGCGGTCCTCTGATGTCTTCGCTTTCTAATCATCATGAACCGAACAATGCGACCGTGGAGGACAGCAACATTGTTACCACAGTGGCGCTTGCGAATATATACGCCAATATTTTTGAGATAGGCTCTGCAGGAGATTCCTTTCCTGACGGCCCCGTGGTTTTTGATATTCTGGAACAGGCGGGTACGACCTGGGAAGACGTAACAAAACTGCATGAAACCGTGCATGGCGAGGTAGAAAAGGCCCAGGTTTTTCTCAAGGTTTCCATAGGAGGGTAGTTGTCATGAAGATCAAATTCCGGGGCGTGCGCGGGTCAATTCCGTGTCCCGGTCCCAACACGGTTAAATACGGCGGCAACACCGTATGCATTGAATTGCGCATCAAGGAGACAGACAGACTCATCATCATTGACGCCGGATCAGGGATCAGGGAACTCGGCAACTATATGCTGGGGCATGACTTGCCCAAGGGGCCGATTAAAACCGAGATATACCTTACTCATACGCACTGGGATCATATAATGGGGTTCCCTTTTTTCCCCCCTATTTATATCCCGAAGACGAAATTGAAGGTCTACGGGCCTGTTTCCTATGAACAGGATACCCTGGAAAAGATCGTCGGCGGGCAGCTGACGTATCGCTATTTCCCTGTACGGGAGGCTGAACTGGGAGCGGAAATCGAGTATATTCAGCTCAAGGAAGGAAGTTTTGACCTTGACGACGGAATTACACTTATCACGAAATACTTAAACCACCCTATCCTCTGTCTTGGGTACCGTTTTGAATACAGGGGCAAGGTCTTTTGCACCTGCTATGATACCGAGCCGTTCCAGAATCTTTTCAGCACCGACCCCGAAGACCCCTCCTATGATGAGGCCATGGCCGAAGAAGGCGCTATGGTGGCGGAGGAGCAGAATAAAAGCGTAGAAAATTTTATCGCAGGAGCAGACCTTCTTGTTTATGATACCCAGTACACCATGGAAGAATATGCATCCAAGGTGGGCTGGGGACACAGCTCCTTTGAATACGCCATTGCGGCCGCCAATCGTGCCGGAGTGAAATCAATGGCATTTTTTCATCATGAGCCTGTGCGTACAGACGCGCAGATTGACGAACTTGCCGAATTTTACTGCGAGCCTGGTAAGTACGGCCCCATCAGGACTTTTTTTGCCCGCGAGGAGATGGAGATTGAGTTATAGATTCCTGACCTAAATCTGAGCGTTATATGGGTAGTTATTTATTTCCACATCCCTTACCGCCTTCCCAAAGAAACCTCCCCAATGCTTTTTTAAGCGGATCACCCGTCAAACAGGTTTTTGACGTAACCTGATTTGAAAAGCTCACTGATTTTTTTATTCGAGGTCGGTTTTTCAATTGGAATTTGTAATTTTTATTGTTGACCATTTCAACAAAACATGATAGGAATGCTCCGAATTCAACCTTAGGATTAATGATCACGGAAAGCTTATTTTTTTAATATATCGGAAAAACAAAGTTTTTGAGATATTTATAATTGATTTTAATTGGTAAGCACTTGCCCGAAGTGCATCATGTTCCACGCAATAGTTATTAAATAATATGGAAATCAAAAAGCTGCTGATTGAAAAAAAAGAGACGATTCTGGACAAATGGATTGACCAGGCACTCTCAAGCTATCATGTCGAAGGAGCTAAAATTTTCAAGAGCCGTAAGGATCAATTTGCCAATCCCGTGGGTTTCTCCGTCAGATCCGGGCTGAGTAATCTGTACAAGGTTTTTTGCGGCGAAATGGAGATCGGCAGGGTTCCTGAAATTCTGGAATATCTCATCAAGATCCGGTCGGTGCAGGATTTTGCCCCTTCTGAAGGTGTCAAATTTATATTCACATTAAAACGCATCGTAATAGAGGAATACAGACAGGAAAAAAAGGTGGACCCGGAGATTGAAGATCTACTCGCATTTGAAGAGGGTATAGAAAAGACCGCGTTGATGGTCTTTGATCTTTATATGTTCTCCAGGGAAAAGCTGTACCGTGTCAGGCTGAACGAGTTTACAACAGGAAGACACATTGTGACGGATTCAAAGTGTCCCACCAGCATAGTCAGCTTAAGCTTAAAAAAAGATAAAGAGATATCATCGGGTAATTAATGTCCATTTATAATGGATTTATAATGGATTGGCACTAACTGTATGGTAGAGGCATTTTATTCAAACTTGAAGCGAGGTAATAGTCAATGAAAATCCTGTCAATGAAAATCCTGAATCCCTTGGCTGCAGTAGTAGGGCTTGCCCTGATAGTGTTTTTGGGGTCGAATTTGGGGTCTTTTGTGAAAGGCATATTCGGGCTGATTCTGCCTTGGGCTGCTTTTCTAGCATTTATCATTTTCTTTGTCATGAAAATGATAGATTGGACCAAGACCCCTGTGCCGTTTCGAATCCCGACGACATGCGGCCAGCAGAAGTCACTTCCCTGGATCAAGCAGAACAAAATCGAGTGTCCGTCAGATAACTGCGGCGTCATTATGCGTATGGCTCTTGAAGTCCTGTGCTTCCGTTCGCTGTTCCGGAACACCAAGGCCGAGATCCATGACGGGCCTCAATTGGTTTACGGATCAAGCAAGTGGCTCTGGTTGTTCAGTATAATATTTCACTATTCATTTCTTGTAGTAGTCATAAGGCACATGCGGTTGTTTACCGACCCCATGCCTTTTTTTGTTCCGTTCTTTGAGTACTGGGACGGAATTCTCCAGTTGGGCGCCCCCACTCTTTATTTGAGTGGTGTGGGCCTTGTTGCCGGACTTACGGCACTTCTTTTGCGCAGGTTTATAAACCCACAGGTTCGATACCTTTCACTGGCGGCTGACTACTTCCCACTATTTTTAATTTTGGGCATTGCGTTATCGGGAATACTGATGCGCTACCTGGTACGTGTGGACATCACTGCGGTTAAGGGATTAACCGTGTTTCTCGCCAATCCGATAAGCTATCCATTCCCGGACATGAGCGGTATCGGGGCCATTTTCTTTGTTCACGTGGTTCTCGTTTGTACTCTTTTGGTATATATTCCATTTAGCAAATTAATGCATATGGGCGGCGTTTTTCTGAGCCCCACCAGGAACTTGGCAAACAATTCAAGAATTGTACGCCATATTAATCCATGGAACGACCCGAAACTCACACCTCATTCCTATGAGGCATATGAGGATGAGTTCAGGGATGTTATGAAAGCAGCAGGAATACCAGTAGACAAGGAATAGGAAAATGACTTTTAATAAATACGCTGAAAAAGCACCGAAAGATTTAGGCGAAAGGGTTGTCAAAGAACCTTCACTGATGACTGGGGCCATTCCTAAGATTCGGGACTGGATGGATCTGCCGCCTGTAAAGTTTCAGACCGGCAACTACGGTTTTCCTCCTATGCCTGACAGGCTGGAATATATAGGACTGCCGAATCCAAGGGTCTGGAGCGCCCAGGATGAAGACTGGAAACTTCCCGAGAACTGGAAGGAGATAGTCCTTCAAGGCATGAGGGAAAGGCTGGATAAATTCCGGTCCTTTAAAATTTTTATGGATTGCTGTGTTAGATGCGGCGCTTGCGCCGACAAATGTCAATTCTTCCTCGGAACGGGTGATCCCAAAAATATGCCGGTAATGAGGGCCGAACTGATCAGGTCCGTTTACCGTGGTGAATTTACAAAGGCGGGAAAACTTTTCGGTAAAATGGCAGGTGCACGGGAACTTACCCTTGATGTGCTGAAAGAATGGTTTATGTACGCATATCAATGTACCGAGTGCCGTCGTTGTTCAGTATTCTGTCCGTATGGGATCGACACGGCCGAAATAACCATGATGATAAGGGAATTGCTGAATCTGCTGGGTCTTTCCATCAACTGGATTATGGATCCGGTCAAAAACAGTACCCGAACCGGTAATCATATGGGACTGCAGCCTCATACCTATAAAGACAATGTCGCATACCTGTGTGAGGATATTGAAGAGATAACCGGAATAAACATTAAGCCCTCCTGGAACAGGAAGGGGGCGGAAATTTTATTCGTTGTACCTTCAGCGGACGTATTTGCAGAGCCGGGGATATATAACTGTATGGGCTATCTGCTCCTCTTTGAACATCTTGGGCTGGACTATACCTGGAGTACTTATGCGTCGGAGGGCGGCAACTTCGGGCTGTTCACAAGCAATGAGGTGATGAAGAAACTCAACGGCAAAATGTATGCCGAGGCCAAACGGCTTGGGGTTAAATATATAATGGGCGGTGAGTGCGGCCACATGTGGCGCGTTATCAACCAATATATGGATACAATGAACGGCCCTGCCGATTTCCTGGAGGTGCCCAAATCTCCAATTACCGGCACTGTTTTTGATAATGCCAAGTCTACGAAAATGATTCACATAAGTGAATTCACGGCGGATGCTATTTATCACGGCAAACTAAAACTTGATCCAAGCCGTAATGATCATCTGACCGTCACATTCCACGATTCCTGCAATCCTGCTCGCGCTATGGGAATTTTGGAAGAACCAAGATATATTTTGGATCATGTTGTAGATAAGTGGTATGAAATGCCGGAGAACACCATCAAAGAGAATACATTCTGCTGCGGAGCCGGTACAGGTCTTAATACCGAAGAAATCATGGAATTAAGGATGCGCTCAGGGTTGCCTCGCGCCAATGCCGTCAAGTATGTTCAGGAAAAACATGGTGTAAACATGATGGCGTGTATCTGTGCCATTGACCGGGCTACACTCCTCTCCATGGTGGAATTCTGGACCCCGGGTGTAAACATTACCGGGTTGTCTGAATTGGTTGGGAATGCCTTGGTCATGGATGGAGAAAAACCAAGAGACCAGGGACTGCGTTTTGAAGATCTTGCAGCTCCAACGGGAGGGTGAAGCATATGCGTTTGTATGACGGAGGAAAAATAATAGCGGGACTGGTCATTTTCATCGGACTACTCACGTTCCCTATCTGGTGGAACCATGGGGGCGAGAAGTCCATACCAAATCCTGAAAAACCAAAGAACGGATCAACAGAATGTGTCAAGGACGTAGAATATATGCGGACAACGCATATGAAACTGCTAAACGACTGGCGTGATGAAGTTGTTCGGGATGGAGAGCGTAAGGACTTGGTCATTCAGGGACTTACATACGAAAAAAGCCTTCAGAACGGCTGTATGAAATGTCATGCCAGTAAAAAGAAGTTCTGTGATGAGTGTCATGATTTTACCGCTGTAAAACCTTATTGCTGGGACTGCCATATTCAGCCTGAGGAGACAACGTAATGGATGTCAAAAGAAGAAAGTTCTTAAAGATTGCCGGACTCAGCGCCATAGCCGGAGTAGGGGCGCCTTCCGCATTAAATATGCTGTTTAAGGGCGAAGTGCAGGCGTCCGGCGGACATGCGCAAGAACCTGCTCATGGAGCCGCCGTTCAATCAGGAAAGCGTTACGGCATGGTTATCGACGTTAAAAAATTTGACGAACACCCGGCACTGGTACAGAAATGTATAGATGCATGCAATAGTACTCATAATGTTCCTCAATTCCCTAATCCAAAAGACGAGATTAAGTGGATATGGAAGGAGACTTACGAGCATGCCTTTCCTGAGCACAGTCATTACAAGAAAAACGATAAAATTCATGATTTACCGTTTCTTATCTTATGCAATCACTGTGACGATCCACCATGCGTGAGGGTCTGTCCCACAAAGGCGACCTTTAAAAATAAAGACGGTATCGTGATGATGGATTATCATAGGTGTATCGGGTGCCGTTTCTGCATGGCCGCATGTCCATACGGAGCACGAAGCTTTAACTGGCGTGACCCAAGAGGAAAAGATGAGCACGAAAATCCGTTCATCAAGAAGACGAATCCTGAATTTCCTACACGCATGCGCGGGGTTGTGGAGAAATGTAATTTCTGCGCCAAGCGGTTGAAAATGGGACTGCAGCCGGCATGCGTTGAGGTATGTGCGGAACAGAAGGCGATGATCTTCGGTGATATGAATGACAAAAATTCCGAGATATCAAAGGTATTGCGTGAAAAATTTACTATTCAGCGCAAACCTACAGTAGGGTCGAATCCTTCCGTTTTTTATATCATCTAATCCTAAGGTAAAATATCATGATTGAAAAAGCGTTTGTCGGAGATAAGAAATACTGGGTGTGGATCAGCATTCTGCTTGGTACAATTACAGTGGGAGTTTGTTGCTATTTATACCAGTATAGTTATGGTCTTGGCGCGACCGGTATGAGCCGTGATGTGTCATGGGGAATATATATATCTCAATTCACATTTTTAGTTGGTGTGGCCGCGTCGGCTGTTATGCTGGTTCTGCCTTATTACGTCCATAATTTCAAGGTGTTTGGACGAATTACGATTCTGGGTGAATTTGTTGCTATTTCTGCTGTCACCATGTGTCTTCTCTTCATCATGGCAGACCTTGGGCAACCTATACGCGGACTGAATGTTATTTTTCATCCCACACCAGGATCAATTCTGTTCTGGGATATGATAGTCCTGAACGGATATCTTTTTCTAAATTTACTTGTTGGATGGTGGGTTCTTACTGCCGAACAAAAACAGGTTGCGCCGCCAAAGTGGATTAAGCCCTTTATCTATCTTTCCATTCCTTGGGCAGTTTCTATTCACACGGTTACAGCATTTCTCTACTGCGGTCTTCCAGGACGTCATTTCTGGCTCACCGCCATATTGGCGCCCCGTTTTCTCGCATCTGCATTTTGCGCCGGTCCCGCACTCCTGATATTTCTGTGCATTATAATCAGGAGGTTTACAAAGTTCGACGCCGGAGATGTAGCTATTCAAAAACTGGTAAGCATTGTAATTTATGCCGGTCTTATTAACTTCTTCTTTGTAGGCCTGGAGTTATTTGTCGGTTATTATAGTAATATGCCGGGACATATTCATACGCTGGAGTACCTGTTCTTTGGTCTTGACGGATATAATAAGCTGGTTCCCTGGATGAGGGCCTCAGTTGTAATGGGCATGTTTGCCTTGGTACTGTTTGCTCTTCCCAAGACTCGCCATGATGAGCGCTGGCTCATTGTTTCAAGTGTCCTGATATTCTTCTCACTCTGGATTGACAAGGGCCTCGGATTAGTTCTCGGCGGCTTTGTTCCCAATATGACTGAAGGTATCACTGAATATTATGTGACCTTGCCTGAAATTTTTATCACACTCGGAATTTGGTCAATCGGCGCTTTAATACTGACCGTACTTTACAAAGTTGCGATCTCAGTCAAGCTGACAAAAGAAGAAACCTGATAAAAAACAAATCAACCGTTACACAAGCAGGCCCACGGAAGATGTCCGTGGGCCTGCTTTTTTTTTGGGGGGGGGGAGGGCGAGGGGAATGATGAATTATGAACAAGTATGAGAATATCGAGCTGAACCAAGAGCCCTAAGGTTCGGACGAAAAAAAGGCCGTCACGGATTTTTGGCACTGGTTCAGTTTAATTGGGAAGCTTTACACTGTGAAATCAACATGTTATCATGTATGGTAGTAGGCGTTTATTCCAAGTAGTTTTTCAGCGCTATGCAACCCATCACAGAAAAAAGGGTG
>JAYEGR010000019.1:0-18428 GCA_034659175.1 Thermodesulfobacteriota bacterium
AAACTGAGGAGTTTCAATCTAAAGCAGCATAATTTTGTTAAAATAGAGTAATTTATCAGGATACCTACGTTTTTTTTTGAAAAATGCTATAAAAAATTTATTTATTACGCATAACAGAAGTCGTTTTCAAATAACTTCAAGGTAAATGTTCTCTCTATTGCAAAAATATCAATACAGTTTGAGCTGAATAGGCACTTTTCGTTCAGGCACTATATAAGTTTAAGCGTAGGAAAATAGGATCATCTGTGAATAAATCCAGTAAGATACATGAATCAACAAAGACTCCATTCATTATGATTCCCTTGTGAGGTTCAAAATTTCGTCAGTTGACATTTTTGCTGTTGCTATTCCCCTAAGTTTTTTAAACTGATCCGTCATCTTAGGTTTATTAGTTTTAACTATCTGGTCAGTAGAAAGTTCGCATAACCATCTGAAATTATTAATATTTTTATTTTTGAGTTAATTTTTAACAAACCCAATAATTTCAGGCAGTTACCCTATAGTCTTGTCCTGTATTAGCGTAAATCGAGGAAAACTTTCTACTGACCAGTAACTATGTAAAATCTTCCATTATCTTCTCTGAAATCAATATCAGTTTCAGGAATAATTCCCAGCATTTCCCTTACATTTATAGGGATTGTAACTTGTCCTTTTGTCGTAACACGCATAATTTAACTTCCAAGTAAACAATTAGTAATACCACCATAGTATTACAAGCCGTGTGTTTGCAATACTTTTCAATAATTTGAGCTGGGCTATTGGTTATATTTTTCAGCCTGCATCACCTGCCCGCTATGGAACGAGTGTAAACGACCAATTCTTCCGTGTATTCCGTGGGTTAAAAAAAGTGAAATTAACCACGGAATACACGGAAAAATTTATAAAACCATTCCTTCAATTTGTGCTTTTGGGTAGTGGCCGAAGTTGGCCAGCAAAGCCGGTTTGTGGCAAATTACTTTCAAATGACCAATTCTTCCGTGTATTCCGTGTGTTCCGTGGTTAAAAAAAAGTAAGGTTAACCACGGAATACACGGAATACACGGAATACACGGAAAAATTTAGGCTCTTTGGTATTTCCCGGGGCTAGTTTTCTGTTTTAATTTTAAGAAGTTATCGTGTTTTCTGCGTTTGTTGTTAAACGCGTTTTTAATGCTATTATAAGGGCATATAGGGCTATATGGGGCTGTATTGTACGGAAAGCTCAATATCTGCTTAAATAATGGGATTTACTGTGTAAATTTTTTAAATTCAGGCGACTCAAAAATACGGATAACAGATTGATTCCTTTAATAAAAATCAACCCCGGGAAATACCAGAGAGCCAAAATTCATAAAACCATTTTTTCAATTTGTGCTTTTGGGTAGTGGCCGAAGTTGACCAGCAAAGCCGGTTTGCGTCAGGTTACTTTCAAATGAACCATTTTCCGTGTAGTCCGTGTATTCCGTGGTTTAATTTTGTTTTCATGCGTTTGTCCTTGTGCTTATCCCATGTTTTTTCAAGAGATCGTGCAAGGTGGGACGGCTGATTTTGAGAAGTCCGGCCGCCTGGCTGATGTTGTTGCCGCTCAGGGCCAGGGCCTGATGGACAACATTTTTCTCCGCCGTCTCACGGGCCTGTTTTAAGGTGGATAATTTCTGTTCTTCCTGTTCCATGGGCTTCTCTTCCAGCCCCAGGTCAACGGGAGTGATAACTCTGTTGATAGTGGCGCCAAGGGCCCGGCGGACGCGGTTCTGGAGTTCACGGACATTGCCCGGCCAGTCATGGACGGTCAGGGCGGCAATAGCTGCCGGCGAGAAAGATGTTTGCCCCCGCTGCAGTTTCCGGGACTCCTCCAGCAGGAAGTTATGCGCCAGCAGCAGGATGTCTTCCGGTCGTTCATTCAGATCCGGGAGCCTCAAGGGCACGACGTTCAGGCGATAGAAAAGGTCTTCGCGAAAAGTTCCCTGTTTGACACTATCTTCCGGATTAATATTCGTGGCCGCTATGATCCGCACATTCAGAGCAATTGTTTTTGTTCCTCCAATCCGCTCAATGGTGGATTCCTGGAGAAAGCGCAAAAGTTTCACCTGCAGGAGCAGGGGCAGTTCACCAATCTCATCCAAAAAGATCGTTCCCTGGTCGGCCTGCTCAAACTTGCCGATTTTACGACCCGAGGCCCCGGTGAAAGCCCCCTTCTCGTGGCCGAACAGCTCACTTTCCACCAGATTTTCCGGAATCGCTCCGCAGTTGATGATGATCAGGGGTTTTTTAGCCCTTTGACTCAGGCTGTGAACCGCGTGGGCCGCCATCTCCTTGCCGGTTCCGGTGTTGCCGGTGATCAGCACAGGATAGTCGGTCTTACTGACGTGTTTGATACGATCAAACACCTTCTCCATGACCGGGGAGATACCAAGCATGCCGCACAGCGATCCGCTTTGGCTGGTTTGCCGCTGAAGCCTGCGGTTGGCCTCTTCCAGTTCATGGATTTTAAAAGTGCGGGCAAGAATGATACTTAATATCTTTAAATCAATCGGTTTTGGGCAAAAATCCGCGGCCCCGAGCGCAATGGCCTTGACCGCGTTTTTTACCTCAGCATTGCCGGTGATGACAATCACCCTGGTATAAGGGGCAAGAAAAGATATCTCTTCAAGGAGTTCAAAACCCTGCCTGGGGGTGTCCGGATAGGGCGGCAGGCCAAGGTCCAGGGTAGCTGCCGGAAAAACGCCGGAAGCAAGCAGCGGCCTTGCCTGAACCGCGTCAGAGGCAATAGTGATTTCATATTCCTTGCCCAGTCCCCACCGGAGCTGTTTGGCCACTGAATTTTCATCTTCAATCACAAGAAGCTTTTTTTTCATAATATTAAACCTCTGGATTACCCAATTAAAACTAAAATTCCGAAAAGGGCGAAAGGCTGAGGATTAAATGGTTCGCTCTCGCTTTCTCCTTTCTTGAATGTTCACAGCGAATCAGTTATATTTTGATAAACAAAATCAATTTTTGGAGGATTCGCTGTAAACAATATGTTTTTTACAACAATTCTTCACAATGAGCAACTTACAAGAATCCCTCACAAAATTCTTTAAAAAACGTAAATATTCGGCAGTGCTTCACTGGGAGGTGGAGTGCTGCCGAATATATACACACTGAATAATTATGGCATATGATGAACTTAATGCGGTGATGATGCCGAACGGCACGATCCAGCTTGAATGGGCGCCTGCTGCCGGGAGGATCAATAAGCACGGTGACCTTCAAAATGAAATATATGAGCTGTATTCATCAGACCCTGACAACTGGTTCTTTTTCCTTGGCTTTTGCAATAAAAAAATAAAATTATCTCCATCGTTGAGTTTTTGGCGCAAATTCTCGGGCCTTTTTATCCGTAAACTCAGTTTAACCCCTGACATAGAAGAACGGCGCGGCGAGATTGTCATACCCCTTGTTGATGAGGAACTCGCGCAGCTACAGGAAACAGTTCCCTTGATGCCGGGGGGGGAGTATTTGCATGAAGAGGTATTTTTCGCATTGTGGGATGCGCTTCATGAAATATTTTCCCGAAAAATTAAAGCGTACCATGGCTCTATCGCAGAGTTTGTAAAAAAATACAGCCCTGACGTACACCTGGTTGGCCGGATCTATTTTCACCTGGTTGAGAACAAGAATAGTAATGCCCCGTTTGCCTTTCTTGCCACATATTCTACAAGGCTGAATGATGAGGGGGTGTCCAAACATCTGCCGTTAAAGTATGCCCTGGAAGAATACAAAGGCGACAATGAAAAACTTTTAGAGCTTCTTGTTACCGTGCATGATGCTGCGCAACAGAGCGAACTGGTGACGGAACTGCTGGATACCGGCGAGTTGTTTTATCCCCTGGCCTGGTCTTCGAAAGAAGCGTTTACATTTTTGCAGGAAATACCGCTTTATGAGGAATCAGGTATTCTCTGCCGCATTCCCAACTGGTGGAAGGGCAAGGCCGCAAACATCGGCATGAATATCAGTATAGGGGAAAAAATACCGTCCACGGTCGGCCTGAATGCCTTGCTTGATTTTAATCCCCGGCTCATGATTGGTGACACTGAAATATCAGAGAAAGAGGCCCGGCACCTGCTTAATGAGTCCGAGGGGCTGGCTTTTCTAAAAAATAAGTGGATTGCGGTTGATCCGGAAAAATTAAAACAGACTCTGGATGCATATGAAAAGGCCCAAAAACTAAACTCAAAAGAGGGGATCAGTATTCTGGATGCCATGCGCCTCTCTTTCAACCCGCAGAAACTGCTTGGCGCTGAAGACGGAAAAACGGTTTTCGGCGTTTCTAATGGTGAATGGCTGGAATCGGTTTTTGAAAAATTACACCGTCCCGAGGCAACCGGCAAAGTCAAAACCGCTAAAACATTTAAGGGCAAACTTCGCGGATATCAGCAGGATGGTCTGAAATGGCTCTTTTACCTGCATAAGTTAAAGTTCGGCGCCTGTCTGGCCGATGATATGGGGCTGGGAAAGACCGTACAGGCGCTTGCTTTTCTCAATGCCCTGAAGACGGAAAAAAAGAAAACCGGAGAAACATCCGGGGCGTCTCTTTTGGTCATTCCGGCATCACTGCTCTCAAACTGGATCAATGAAATAAATTTATTCTACCCAAGTCTTGCATACTTTGCCGCCCATCCCGACTTCCATAAACCAGCTAAGCTTCCTGAGCCGAGTCTGGAAAAACTGGACGCACTGGATCTGGTCATAACCACCTATGCTTTGGTCCAGAGATATAAATGGATTCAGGACTATTCCTGGAATTACGTTATTCTGGATGAAGCCCAGGCCATTAAAAATCCTGGAACAAAGCAGACCAAGGCCGTTAAAAAACTGGAGGCGGATAATAGAATTGTCATGACCGGCACCCCGGTTGAAAACAGGTTGTCTGATCTCTGGAGTCTTTTTGACTTTTTAAACCCCGGACTGCTTGGCAACTCAAAAGAGTTTGGCAGCTTTACCAAAGGACTTGCCAATGACCCGAATGGTTATGCCGGTCTGCGTAAAGTAGTCGGTCCTTTCATACTAAGGCGTTTAAAGACCGATAAGTCGATCATTTCCGATCTTCCCGACAAGGTGGAAGTAAAGACCTGGGCTGCAATGAGTAAAAAACAGACTGTACTTTACAGCGAAATCATAAAGGGAATCAGAGATGTCATTGAAAATTCAGAGGGGATTCAAAGAAAAGGTCTTATTTTGTCGGCCCTGATGAAGTTCAAGCAGCTCTGTAACCATCCGGATCAGTATCTTGGCCTGGACATATTTGAGGAAAAAGAGAGTGGTAAATTCCAGAGACTGCGCGAGATCTGTGAAACAATCTACGAAAAAAGGGAAAAAGTCCTTGTTTTCACCCAATTCAAGGAAATAACCAGTCCTTTGTCCAGGTTTTTGGCAACCATATTCAAGAGAGATGGCCTGGTTCTTCATGGAAGCGTTCCTGTCGGCAAAAGAAAAAAACTCATTGAAAAATTTCAAGGCCGGGAATATGTACCGTTTTTTGTTTTATCCCTAAAAGCAGGTGGGGTCGGGCTTAACCTGACCGCGGCCAACCATGTGATTCACTTTGATCGGTGGTGGAATCCGGCTGTGGAGAACCAGGCGACTGACAGGGCCTTTCGTATTGGACAGAAAAAAAATGTCATGGTACATAAGTTCCTGACCAAGGGCACTATAGAAGAAAAAATTGACGAGATGCTTGTTCAGAAGTCAAAATTATCCAATGAAGTTGTCGCGGCGTCCGGTGAAAACTGGATAACGGAAATGAGTAATGATGACTTGCTTGAACTGTTCACATTGAAAATATAAAAACAAAATTTTTATGGCGAGAATATTATGAGCTATTGGAGATATCCACGATATGTTTCAGTTGCCGAAAAAGAGGCCAAGGCAGCGAAAAAATTAAAACAGCTTAAGAAAAAAATGCCGGACATCAAGCCGGTCGTTATTAAAGGCAGTGCCCTGGCCAACACCTGGTGGGGAAAGTCATGGAACAAAAACCTTGAACGATACGCTGACTATACCAATCGTATCGGCAGGGGCAGGAGTTATGTCCGGCACGGGGCAGTCCTTGACCTTAAGATAGATTCCGGGAAAGTGACCGCCCTTGTCCAGGGATCAGGTTCAAAACCCTATGAAGTGGTAATAAACATTGAAGCTATCAGTCAGACCAACTGGAAAGCAATAAAAAAACAATGTAAAGGGCAATTAAAATCATTGCAGGACCTGCTTACAGGAAAATTTCCCAAGGCATTGGGCGAGATTTTTTTCACTAAAGAGAAAGGGTTGTTTCCGGGTCCGCAGGCTATCAGTTTTAATTGCAGTTGTCCTGACTGGGCATCCATGTGCAAGCATGTCGCTGCCGCTCTCTATGGTATAGGCGCCAGATTTGACGAAGATCCTTCCTTGTTTTTCAAATTACGCGGCGCGGATACCGGGGATCTTATTGCACGGGCGGTAAAAGATAAAACAGGTGAACTGCTGGCAAAAACAAAAAAGAAGAGTGCCAAAGTTATTGGTGATGCCGACCTTTCAGACATTTTTGGTATTGATATGGACAATAAACCTGACTTTGCCGAAAATAGAAAAAAGGCGATTAAAAAGAAAACAACTGCCAAAAAAACAACCAGGCCCATTGATCCGCCCCGGAAACAGAAAAACAAACAAAAAACTCCAAAAACCGCCACAGGTTTTGTTGCTGAATTAATTATCGCCGATAAAACAGGGGTCACTATAGAAAAATTGGTTAAAGAAACCGGCTATTCAAAGACCAAGCTGTATGGCATAGTGCATAGGTTAAAACAGCAGGGGAAAATAAAGAATAAGTTCCAAGGGATTTATGTGAAAGCCTGATAAAAAAAATGGTTTATAAATGAAATTTGACCTTTCGTTTCTCCATGTTTCCATACTGACCCTTTTGGGAATCGCCGCAATTGCCGGGCTCTATACGGGCCGTCTTGCCCGGCGCGCCAACCTGCCGGCGCTTATCGGTTATATGATCCTAGGTGTTTTACTTGGCCCGTCGGCGCTCAATCTGTTTGACGATCCCTCAATAGACCGTCTCTCGTTTTTGACCGAGATCAGTCTTGGGTTTGTCGCTGTCACTATAGGTTCGGAACTCAGCATCTCATCTTTAAAGCGCGTTGGATGGAGCATTGTTTCCATTATCTTTGCGTCATCCTTTATGGCCTTTTTTGTGGTTGCCGGCGCTCTTTATCTTCTGACCTTTGACCTCCCTCTGTCGATTATTTTCGGCGCAATGGCGCCTGCCACCGCGCCGGCGGGCACTGTCGCGGTTATCCAGGAATGCAGGGCAAAAGGGAGCCTCACAAAGACCATTTACGCGGTGGTTGGATTTGACGACGGCCTGGCCGTTATAATCTTCGGGTTTGCAGCCGCAGTCTCAAGGAGCCTTCTTATCGGAGAGGCTATAGGCACAGGTTCAAGTATCCTGCCCGACCTCTGGGCGCCGATCCTGGAAATCAGCGCAAGTCTTCTGTTAGGATGGATTATCGGATATCTGTTCTGTCGGCTGGTCTCCAAATTACGGGATTCACGAGATATCTTGATCATTCTCTTTGGTATTGTTTTCCTTGCCACAGGCCTGTCAATACGTCTGCACCTTTCGCTGATCCTGACCAACATGATGATCGGGTTTGTGCTGGTCAACAGCAGGCGTGGGGCCTTGGTGCAACGCGTGAGGGGACCACTTCTCGAAATCATGCCTCTAGTCTTCATACTTTTTTTCTGTCTTGCCGGCGCGCACCTCAAGGTATTCGATATCCCCGTATTAGGGCCTGTCGGCCTGGTTTACATATTGGCCCGTTCCGCCGGCAAGATTACAGGGGCGCGTCTTGGCGCCTCGATTGGTCGCGTTGAAAAAAAAATCAAGAAATATTTAGGACTGGGCCTCCTCTCCCAGGCTGGGGTGGCAATCGGCCTGTCCCTTATTGTTAAAAACGATTTGTGTCAGCTTGCGGTCGATTATGATCTGCCGCACGCCGCGATGATCGGGACCATGGTGCTTACCACGATTACCACGACCTCTATCTTTTTCGAGATCATCGGCCCGATTATTACAAGGTTCGCTCTGAAAAAGGCGAACGAAATACCGGGATGAACCACGCCCTTCGGGCGAGCTGTTGAGCTGTTAAGCCGTTGAGCTTAACAGTTCAATAGCTCAACAGAAGGAGACACTATGGGAGAAACAAAAAGAAAAAAAGATATCGGCAGGATTGCCGATGTCATAGAAAAAATAAAGGAACGGACGGTTCCCATGGTGGATGAACAGGCCACTGTAAGCGAAATCGTTGATGCCTTTGTCGGAACATGCCACTCCCGTCTCCTTTATGTCGTGGACAAGGAGAAAAGACTCAAGGGCGTTATCTCCCTTGGAAATCTAATCAGGCACGTTTTTTTTCCGTACCATGATTCGCATGTCGATAGTCGAAACCTCATAAGCATAGCCATTTCAGAAACAGCGATAGACTTCATGCAAAGAGAGTCTATGTTCGCCCTCTTGTCCGATGACGCGGAAAATGTTCTGCAACGCATGGTCAGCTACAATATCAAGGAGATACCGATTTTAGATGAGGAAAAGAAAATTGTGGCGGACCTCACCATTATCGATTTTCTCGAACAATACGAATCTGTTAAGCAGGATCTGTCTTCCACATAATACCGCCTCCCTAACAATCACTTTTGAATCTCCGCTTCAACCCCCTCCGGATAGAGGCGAGGAAAATAATAGGCCGCAACCTTGGCCGGAAAGGCCAGCCTTACAGGGCCTTTGACGGTGTCACTGATCAGCAGATTCTTATCCAGCAATTCTTTCAGCACCCGGCGGGCGCTTCTTTCCGGCATATTCAGGATTCGCGGCGCCTCTCCCCTGGGCAGTTCACCATGGACCAGGGCCGCCTCCAGCAAATAACCCGAATTTTTCCGGAGCCTGCCAAAAGCCACCTGTCTTTCAACGTAAGCGGCTATCCTGTTTTTCATCCCGCCCAAGTCAAGCAATTGGTTCATGAAAACGATCTGGTCAAGGGCGGTCTCCAGGAAAAACCTGCAAAATGAAACAAGGCCCTGTTGAGAAAGATTTCCGCGCCCGTCCAGGTTTCCCTGACGATGCTTGTCCGCCCCGGCCAGCGCACGCATATAGGCGTCACGATTTCTGGCCAAACCTCGGGAAACAGTCCACATGCCATGACCATAGCCGCCCCCCGCCTTCATTAAAAAGGCATGGGTGAACAGACGTATAACCCTGCCATTGCCATCCAGAAAGGGGTGGATCCAGGCCAATCGATGGTGCGAGGCAGCAGATGCAATTATTTTAGCTACCGAACCCATAGCAAGGTTCCCGTAGGTATCGGAAAATCTGTTTAAAAAAGTGGAAAGCTGTGAAGAATGCGGGGCAAGATGGCGACCAACCGTAACTTCATTTTCACGCAACCTTCCCGGTATTACCTTCTTTTTGCCGCCCTTGTACTCAACATCGAGAAACTCTTCCGGCAACCGCTCATAAAACTCCCTATGAAGCCAACAGAGAAAATCAACACTACAGATATCGGTGGTGGAATCTTCAGCCAGTAGCTCTTCCAATTTCTGCTGAACATAAACATGGGACGCGCTTTCCAGTTGCAATGCCCTTTGGGCGGGATCATGTGAGTAGTCGTTGGCCAGGGCTTTTTCAATATCAACCGGATTCGTGTGGTGGCCCTCAATCAGGTTTGAATAATAGCTGTTCATGGTACGGACTAGTGCAACTACCGACTTTCCTGTTACAGAATGAAGAGCGCCACCAAGGGCTGCGGACTTGCGAATAACCTCAATAGCCAGCTCATCCAGCATCGGGCTGTTTGCCGGTAACATTGGTTCCATTTCAGAAATCTTGGTATAAAACACGTCTTTCGTCATCACCAGCCTATACGCAATGCATTTGGCCGATCTGTTGGCCGATTATTTCAGTTGATTTTATTCAATTATCTTATTGTAATGTCATTTATAACAAGCATCAAGAAAAACTACAATACAATATTATTGGCCAATAATTCATCCACGTGCATAAGCCAGTCCCCGCTAACATAAGGGTCACAAACATTCAAACATAAGGGGCTTGAAAAATCGCTTTTTCCTGCACTGATGAATTTTATATTTCAAGACCTTACCCTAAATTTTTCTTTGGGCGCTCATCTAATTTTGCATACGGAAAAACAAGTGATTGAGCGCCGACACAAAGCTCAAATTGCCGCTTTTGATTGTTGCAGTTGATATGATCAATCTTCATATCACCCCCTCTTCCCTATTTTTTTCAAGAGTCTGTATTGCATATTTCAAAACCAGGGGGGTGAATATCACTGTTACGGTTACAATTCCCACTACTGCAGCAAATATTTTTTCGTCAATAATACCGGCGGAAAGAGCAAGAGAGGCCATGGCTAACCCAACTCCTGCCCTGGGGATCAATCCGGTCCCCAAAATAAGCGCTTTTGTCAGGGGGTATCCGCTAATTTTTGCGCCAAGGGTTCCACCCAGGAATTTGGCAAACATTCCAGTCAAAATAAAAGCCATGGCAAAATGCCCGCCATCTTTTAATACCCCGAAATCGATTCGTGCTCCCATTACACCAAAAAAAATCGGTACAAAAAGACCGTACGCAATTCCATTTAATTTATTCTTGATCTCTTTCTGTGTAAAATCCGAATGTCTCGCAATGATGATACCGGCCACAAAGCTCCCTATAATAAAATGAAGCCCAACCCAGTCAGCCACATAACTAAATATAAACAGGGTTGAAAGAATCAACCCCACCTTTGACTCAGCAACATTCATGTAATCAGCCAGCAAAGCTATGGGAAAAAGAACAACCTTGCTGAATAGGAGAGCTCCACCGAAAAAGAAACCGATCTTTAAAATAGTAATACCCATTATGTACAGGGAAATGTCCTCTTGCGAATGTGCGAACGCGGCCAGGAACGACAGAAAAAACAATCCAAAAGTAGCATCCAGAATCGCTATTCCGAGTATATTCATGCCATAGTCGGTCTGAAGGCGATTTAAATCCATCAATATCCTTACAGTAACTCCAATGCCTGTAATGGAAAGCGCCAGTCCGGTGAAAAGACTCGCTATTAAGCCATAATGAAATAAATATCCTATCCCAAACCCCGCGGCAAAACAAAGAGGGGCCTCCACACAAGCAATAGCAATCGAACGGCCTCCAACTTGCAGAAGTTTGTCTATCTTGACATGGCTGTAACCCGCCATAAAAAGAAGAAACATCGCTCCGATCTGGGAAAGAACCTGCATATATTCTATTTCGTGCAGCGGTTCTGAAAAAAGAAAGGGTCCGAGCACGTGAATACCGAGAAGGATCCCTGCCGTCAGTTCACCTAAAATGGCAGGTTGTTTTATCCGATTAAAGATGTTTCCGATCAACTTCGAAAGGAAAAGAAGCAATGACAGGGCAAGAATTGTATCAAACATAATCGGTTATTGTCTCCTCACAACTGCCTCATAGATCACTGGGATTATATCAGAAAGAGTAATTATACCCAGAAAAACCCCGTTATCACGCGGGCCGGCCGTTCCCTTCTTGACAACAGGAAATGTATATGTGTTGGTTTTAACCATTTTTTTCGCAATTTTCACGATATTGTCCGAAGGATATACAATTACAGGTTTTAAACACATAAACCGATCAACCCCGCCTTTCGTATCCATCAGGCTGACAAGGGTGAATGCTTCGTCGATATCGATGATGTCCATTTTTGACATAAAGTAGGCCTTTAAAAGATCGACCGCATAGGCCATACCCACGAGGCGGCCCTTGCTTGTAACCGGAACTCCCTTAAAGGTTTTATCCCTGAATATCTTCAGCACATTATCAAGTCGCTCGTCAGGCGCCACGGTAATTATTTCAGTTACCATAATATCGGCAACAACGATATGCCCCAACTTGTCCAACAGTTCGATGTCAACCATTTGCTCCTCCGTGAATTCGATCTCCATTTCCACATCCCTAACATTCATGCATCTCAGCTTCAAACCATCTTTTCCCGATACTCATTCGCAAAATTTTCGGAACAGGGTTCGCTCAAAAATAAATTTACCAAGAAACCACAGAAAATCTTTGGCGTTTTGAGCCGAATACGGCATACTATAAACATTTAGCTGGATTCCGGCGATCAATCAATAAATTGTGCCCGGTAAAACACCCAAAAACGAACAACGAAACAATCCCATTGTTTCCAAGAGATTGCTTCGTTGCTACGCTCCTCACTCGGAGAAATCGCCTATGAAACAGATGCACAATATATTGAAATGTCGGCTTGAGCAGAGCTTCAAAGACCTGGATGCCATTCCCGAAGAATGGCGGAATTTTATTGAAGCGGTCAACAATACTTATTTGCAGTTTGATAAAAACCAAAACAAATTAGAACGTTCATTGGATTTGACCTCTCAGGAACTGCGTCAGGCAAACGCGGATCTGGAGGTATTTTTTCAGGCTTATCCTTTGCTGTTCCTGCGACTCGACAATGAGGGCACAATCCTCGACTGGAAGGGGGAGCTTGCAACCGATTTTGACATCCCGCCTGAAAACCTGCCTGGAAAACGCATTTATGATCTTCCCTTTGATGAGGCTGACAATAAATTTCTCAAAGCTGTTCATCATGTTCGAGAAACAAGGTCTATGGTCACTATCGAATGTTCAATAAAAGTACAGGAGCAAAAAAAATATTATGAAGCAAGGCTGTTGCCGTCACAGGGAAACAAGCTCATTGCAATCATAAGGAACATAACTGATCGTAAGCAGACGGAAAAGAAAATATATGATCTTCAGCGCTATAATCGCGGGTTGATCGAGACCAGCCTTGATCCCCTGGTAACCTTTGATCAGCAGGGGATTATCATGGATGTAAACAAGGCTACAATTCGTGCTACCGGCAGAAATCACGAAGAACTGACAGGCACACCGTTTGCTGATTATTTTACAGATCCCGAAAAGGCATACAAAGGGGCCATGCTGGTCTTTAAGACCGGGGAAGTTCGGGATTACGAGCTGGTCATGAAGGCACGTAATGGAAAAAAGACCTTTGTTTCCTACAACGCTTCGCTCTATCGAGACCAGGCAGGCCAGGTAATCGGGGCTTTTGCCGCTGCCCGCGATATTACCAGTTTAAAACGCTCTGAGAAAGAATTGCGACGAGAAAGAGATAAGGTCAAAAAAAACATAAAGAAAATATATGATCTTCAGCGCTATAATCGCGGGTTGATCGAGACCAGCCTTGATCCCCTGGTAACCTTTGATCAGCAGGGGATTATCATGGATGTAAACGAGGCTACAATTCGTGCTACCGGCAGAAATCACGAAGAACTGACAGGCACACCGTTTGCTGATTATTTTACAGATCCCGAAAAGGCATACAAAGGGGCCATGCTGGTCTTTGAGACCGGGGAAGTTCGGGATTACGAGCTGGTCATGAAGGCACGTAATGGAAAAAAGACCTTTGTTTCCTACAACGCTTCGCTCTATCGAGACCAGGCAGGCCAGGTAATCGGGGCTTTTGCCGCTGCCCGCGATATTACCAGTTTAAAACGCTCTGAGAAAGAATTACGACGGGAAAGGGATAAAGTTAAAAAAAGCATCCGGAAAAAAATAAGCTTGTTAAACGAGAGGGCGGAACTTATTGCACAGTTGGAAAAAGCAAATATCCAGCTTAGAGAACTTGACAGGATGAAATCTGCATTTTTGGCCAACATGTCACATGAACTACGCACTCCCATGAATTCTATCATCGGCTATACAGACCTGTTAGCAGACAGGATAGATGGCCCCATTAATGAGGAGCAGGAAAAGAGTCTCAAGAAAATTGCCGCTAATTCCAAACATCTCCTCCAATTGATAAACAGCATCCTGAATATATCCAAGATAGAGTCGGATAAATTAGTGTTAAACCCCGGGGAACTCAACCTGAAACGGCTGGTAGAGTCCGTCATTTCTATCTTTGACCCCCAGACAAAAAAGAAGGGCCTCACGATTACCGATCATATCGATCCGGATCTACCCCTGCTCTATGGCGATGAAGAAGCGCTCAAACAGATTTTAATTAATCTCTTATCCAATGCGGTCAAATTTACCGCTAAAGGAGGAATCACGATATCCGCCGGACTCTCCAATCAGGGTATTAAACCCGACGAGCAACCCATATCGGCAGAGGTCTGCGTAGAAGATACAGGGATAGGGATAAAGGAGGAGGATCTCAACACGATCTTTGATAAGTTCGTCCAGGTAGACCCTTCAACTATTCGTCAGTACGAAGGCACCGGCCTCGGACTCAGTATTGCCAAAGGATTAGTGTCGGCACACAAAGGAATGATATGGGTAACGAGCAGGTATGGAGAAGGCAGCAAATTTTATTTTACAATCCCTTTGTACAGAGCGGCTTAAGGGATGTGGAAATAAATAACTTACCCATCTCCCATCCCATCTTCAGGCCATCTTCGACCAAGTAACCACTTTTAAAATCCTCAACGTAGCCCGGCTATGCCTGCGGTTTTAAAAGTGATTACTTGATCGAACCTGACCTAAATCTGAGCGCTATATGGGTAAGTTATTTATTTCCACATCCCTAATGGTCAGCCGCGGGTGACTTCGTTCAGTGAAATAAACTCCGTCTTTTCCATGGACAACTCAATGGTAAACCGGTCTGTCCCTATTGCAAAAACCATGCGGCGGTTATCACTATATCTCTGTTCAGGCGTCAGTGTGATCGCGTTGTTCAAGGCAAGGGACTTGGGCTGACCAAAAGATGCGCATAGATCATATTTGCTTTCAATCATGCGCATTGCCCTGCCCATAACCTGGTTCGTTATTTCACCCATTGTGTCGACCACTTCAGACGATGTGAAATTTTTTGCCAGGTCATCCTCGGGCAACCCCATGGTTATCATATAGTTTCGGTAAATATCCATGGCCGCTTTAGCGGAAAGATTCATCACTATCAGTCCATTGTAATCTCCACTGAACTGGACAAAGCATCCAAGTTCAGGTTTTAAGCTTATCTTTGGAATGGACTGAATCGTGTCGGAATACTTGATTAATTTCTTAGTGCTTTTTTCAAGGGTTTTTTTCGTGGCCTGACAAAAAATACCGGAAATAAAATCTATGGTCGGAACCCGTGTTTCCATATGCCCCTCTCCTCCTTAGGGCTCGCCCAAAAATAATTTCACATTTTCATGCGTCGATCCATCCCGCATGGCCGCGTTGCTCGTCGGTTAAATAGCCCTGCTATTCGCCCTCCTCGCGTCTTGCCATGCGGGCGCCTCAACACCTGAAAATGTAAATTTATTTTTGGGCGAACCCTTAATCTCCTTTAATCTCGGACAATCGCGTTATGCTTTTGTCAATTTTTGCCAGTTTGGCGATAAATGTTTTTTTCTTTTCCTTTTCTTTTAAAACTACATCTTCCGGTGCATTTGCCAGAAATTTTTCGTTTAAAAGTTTGTTTGTGGTCTTTTTCAACCGGGTCTCGACCTTACCCTTCTCCTTTGTCAGTTTGGCTGTTTCCTTTTCAATATCCACCAGTCCTTTTACAGGCACGTATATCTCAATGTCGTCAAAGATATACGATGCCGCGCCTTTGGGGCACTCTCCCTTTGCCCTTACCGACAACGAGGTCACGCGTGTCATGGCCTTTACGTCTTTGCCGAATTGTTCGATAGTTGATGCCTTTTCCGCGTCAGGACAGATGACGGATGCCTCGATCGAAGCGGATGGATGAATCATCATCTCGCTCCTTATATTTCTGATGCCGCTTATCACGCCCATCAGAAGGGTCATTGCCGTCTCGGCCTCTTTGTTCTCCCATTCCGGCCTGACCTCGGGGAAAGGCTCGGTCATTATGCTTTTGCGGCTGCCGGGAAGGACATGCCAGATTTCTTCGGTAACAAAAGGTATGATCGGATGCAGGAGTTTCAAAGTGATCTCAAGGACCGTAAAAATAACCCGGCGGGCTCCTGCTTTGGCCTCCTGGTCATCGCCGTAAAGAGCAGGCTTGATCCATTCCAGGTACCAGTCGCAAAACTCACGCCACACAAATTGATAAATCGCAGATGCGGAATCATTGAACCGGTAGTCGGAAAGCCCCTTGATCACTTCACTGACCGCCCTGTTGGTCCGGCTTAAAATCCACTGATGCGGCAGCGAAAGGCGGCCCGCATCCAGAGATTCGGTCTCCTTTGGGTCACAGTCCCGGATATGCATGAGCACAAAACGGGACGCATTCCATATCTTGTTGATAAAATGACGATATCCCTCAATACGTTCTTCCGAGATGCGGATATCCCTTCCCTGAGCGGCAAATGCAGTCATGGTGAATCGAAGGGCGTCTGTTCCATACTTGTCCATCACCAGAATCGGGTCCATGACATTGCCCTTGGATTTACTCATCTTTTGGCCATGCTCATCCCTGACCAGGGCGTGCAGATAAACATCCTTGAACGGAATCTCTCCCATGAAATGGAGGCCCATCATTATCATACGCGCCACCCAGAAAAAGAGAATGTCAAAGCTCGTGATCAGGACAGAGGTCGGATAGTAAAGAGAAAGTTCTTTTGTGGATTTCGGCCAGCCAAGCGTGGAAAACGGCCACAGCGCGGAACTGAACCAGGTATCCAGCACATCCGTCTCCTGGGTCAGATCCGTGGAATTACACTTAGGACACCTGTCCGGGTCAACACTTTTTACTATCAGTTCTCCGCATGATTCGCAGATCCAGGCGGGAATCCGGTGTCCCCACCAGATCTGCCTTGAAATGCACCAGTCGCGGATATTGTACATCCAGTCAAAATAGGTGTTTTCCCATGACTTGGGATAAATCCTGATGTCGTGGTTCTTTACTGCGCTGATCGCCTTTTCAGCGAGCGGTTTCACCTTTACAAACCACTGTTTGGAAAGATAAGGTTCAACAACCGTATGACAACGGTAGCAATGACCCACGCCATGCTGGTAATCTTCGATACCATCGAGAAGTCCCAATTTTTTAAGATCTTCAACGACCCGTTCCCTGCACTCGAAACGGTCAAGCCCTGAATATGCCTCGCCTGCCTCATCATTCATGTTCCCGTTGTCATCAATGACCTTTCTATATGGAAGATCATGACGCCCGGCAATCTCAAAGTCATTCACGTCATGTGCGGGCGTTACCTTGAGCGCGCCTGTTCCGAAATCCCTTTCCACATACGAATCAAAAATGATCGGAATCGTGATATTCACAAGCGGCAGGGTGACGGATTTCTCAGGCAGACTGTTAAATCGCTCGTCATCCGGATGCACTGCAACCGCGGTATCGCCAAGCATTGTTTCAGGACGTGTCGTGGCCACAACCAGGTAACCATTGCCAGTACTGAACGGATAGCGGATATTGTAGAGCTTGCCGTCCGTTGGTTCGTGCTCCACCTCAAGATCGGCAAGCGCGGTATGACATCTGGGGCACCAGTTGATAATATAATCGCCCTTGTAGATCAATCCCTCGTCATAGAGACGGGTAAAAACCTCACGGACCGCGCGCGACAATCCCTTGTCCATTGTGAATCGTTCTCTGTCCCAATCACACGACGCCCCCAGCCGTTTGAGCTGATTTATAATCCGACCGCCGGATTCCTCGCGCCATTGCCAGACCCTTTCGATGAATTTTTTTCGCCCGATGTCATGCCTTTTTGTTCCATCTTCGGCAAGTTGACGCTCCACCACGTTCTGGGTGGCGATTCCGGCATGGTCTGTTCCGGGAAGCCAAAGCGTGTTCATTCCCTGCATCCTCCGATACCTGATCAGGATGTCCTGGAGGGTGTTGTTCAGTGCATGGCCCACATGCAGAACGCCTGTGACGTTGGGCGGCGGAATGACTATGCAGAATGACGGTTTATCTTCATCCAGGCCGGCCTTGAATTTTTTTTGCTCCTCCCAGATCTTATACCATTTATCTTCTACATTTTTAAATTCATATGCCTTGGCAAGATCCTGGGGTGTCGATGCAGTATTGTTGTTGTCTTGTTTCATAGATTAAAATCCGCTCCATGGCTTTGTGGGAAATATGTTCTAAGGACCACAAGTCATATATTTTTGAACCGCAGAATGACGAACCGCAGTTATCCGAATGCCGAAGGATAAGAAATTTCATCATTCATTATTCATCATTCCTTACATACGGCGGTTGAGAATAATGTTTAATTTGCTCCGGGTCAAGCAGCTATTTAGTACCTTAGAAAACATTTTCTGCGCGTTTTCGGCAGAAAATGTTTTCTAAGGTACTTAGGGTCTGGAAAGAAATAACTTGGCTTTTCCGTTTCCGAACTGTATCACACCTTTAGTCGGTTTGGCATTCCCGAAATCCTCACCGTAGCCCTGCTACGCTTGCGGTTTCGTGAATATC
>JAYEGR010000020.1:0-5123 GCA_034659175.1 Thermodesulfobacteriota bacterium
TGGATTTTCCAAAACCTGTGGGAAGTATTCCAAGAAGCGGTGTGTCGGCCATTCCCTGGGAGACAATTTTCTTTTGCAGATTTCTGCCGTCAGGAAGCTTGCGGAAATCATCATATTGAAAATATTTATGAAGCTGTTTGACCGGGTTGTGCACATCGGAACACCACGGGCACCTTTCGTCAGCGCATGGCTTGTCACGAAAATTTTTTAAAATCAAGGCCACGTCGGGAAACCGGTGACGCACCCATGGAGGCAGGACGGAATTTCCACCGGCAATCATCAGCCATGCAAGGCAATAAGCCAGGCAGGGACGAGCATCGGGATCGGACAGGTATTGAGGAATTGTATTTTCAAACTGGGTCGGACATACTGCGCCGAGGACAGCATCCTTGAATATCTGAAAGGCATCTTCTTTCGACCGGACAGGTTTTACGCCCATTATTTCAAATACGGCTGCCGTGCCGTGGTGGTCACGGAACTTCCCTGCAGAACAAGCGCTGCTAAAACAGTAATGATAAAATGCAGGAATATCGGGATGTCTCCGGATGAGTCCTGAAAAGCTCTCCCGCTGGTCCGTGAATACCAAACCGGCAAGGCGGGCGTCGGCAACAGGATTGTTAATGCTGTCACGAACCAGTTTATAGTCTTTTACCAGCCGGTGATACGGATTCTCAGGAAACGCAAGAGGAGAGAGATAAAGAGTGTCTATTACAGGCAGGTTCAGCAGTTTCAGTTCCGGATTAAAGGACGCCAGCACAGGGAGGTCGTGGTTCAGAATATTGTGGCCCAGAATAAATTCCGCGCCATTACAGAACCGGTCAAACCCGGCCAGTCCGTCGGGCATGCCGAACCCGTTTCGTTGTTCGAATTTCGCGTCACCCCGAAGCGCCCCGACATGAACAATCCTGTTTTGACCGGCCACCTCAAGATCAATCAGCACACACCTTTTGAGAAATCGCAATGTTTGATGATCTCGTAAAAAGTTTTGGGAAATGCAACCGTCGGGCGACGGTATTTCACGGAAAAGGGAGAGATGACCAGTAACCTGTCTTCAACTAACGATTTTCTCCTGGTTTTTAGTGTGCGCCTATTTTAAACTTTTTTTCCTTTTCAAGCAATACCTCAATCAAAATTCCTGGCCGAACAATGACGACCTGGTCTTGCTGAATTCATCCTCAACGTGCAACATGACCAGAGCCAATGCGTCAGGTGATATGTCGATATAATCCGTATATCCGGCATCCAGACGGTACTGCATGGAATCTGCGCCTGTTCCTGTGCCTCCCATCATGGCTATGATGTCGCCGAGATGGACTGCATATACAAGAGGGCGATTATTCTTTTGTGCCGTGGCAGGATGATGGTGGCAGCGAATGACTTCCGGAAGCGGCTCAGGCATACGCCAAAACACGGCCAATTTACTGCCGGCTATACAGTGGTCGATGCCGAGTCGTTTTTGTTCAGCAGCAAGGTAGTCGGTCACATCTCCGCCATCAATGCCGGCAACAATCTCGCAAGCGGAATCTTTCAAAAACTCTGATATAACGGCCTTGCCGATATCGTGCAGGATGCCGCAGGTAAATGCAAGATCAGGGTTAATCGTGCCTGCGGATAATTCTGCGATTTCTTTTGCGGCAATTGCGGTTTTTAAATTATGGTCCCACAATGCGCCCTGTTCACTTTCGTATCCTTCGAGAGATTTTGCAAAAAGCCCGGAGGTACAAAAATCAAGGGCAATGCCGGCGACCATTTTGCTCCCCAGGTAAGATACGGCCCTGGCAATGGAGGTAGTCGGCGTCATTAGCGCAAAGGAGGCAGAGTTGACAATTTTTAAGATGTGGGTGGTCAATCCGGCGTCACATTCCACGATGCCGGCGACCTGCCCCACATTATAATCCGGATCTCCCAACAGGGCAATCAACTGCGATGCGCTACGGGACAACGGCGGAATCCGGCGTATTTTTTTCAAAATTTCTTCCGGGATCATCTCTGTTTCCATCAGGATACTCAAGTTTTTAAAAAATAGTCCTTAACGAAAAAATTATATCTCCCAATTTTTTCTGCCCGGCGATGACAGCGTCACCTTGCCTGTATCTACATGTACTGCCACGGTCCTGCTGTAATTTCCCCCCACGTCTTCAACTACGGCGCCCATGCGGTGGTCCCAGAGTAATTTCTTGATTGCAAGCACGTTGCGCTTTCCAATATTAAAGGTGTTGTTAAGGTCCATGATTTTGGCGCCTCCGGCAAGCTTTACGATCATTTCTCTTCCATTTCCCGAGTATCCCTTTTTTTTCATCTCGTTAATAAGGGCCGGTATCCCGGTGTCGGCAAAGTAGCCGGGCCGCTTTTTTGCTTTGGCCCGGCTAAGGCTGGAATCAGGAAGCGCCACGTGAACCATGCCGACCGCCATTGTCCTTGGATAAAGGAAAATAATTGATACACAGGAACCCAGGGCAAAGGTCTTCACGACACCACTCGGCTTATTTGTAGCACCGAAATCTCCCACACCTAACGTAATCATTGTTGTTTGCCGTCACTTTTTAGTACCTTAGTGGTGATTTTCTTGTTTTTTATACCCCTCAAGGGGGCACTGAAATGAGTGGCAAGAAATCAAAGGTGAAATATTTTTAAATAGTTACACACAGCTGTTAAGGTACTTATACCCCTCAGGGGGGTACTGAAAATAGTCCAGGACCTTTAAAAAATTCCAGTTTATCTGGGTTAGATAGGTTAGGCTGAACCTGAGCAATTACAAGAGCAGCCCCATAACCGCGGGCGCAATTTCGTTAAGCGGTACAAGACGTTCCGCTCCTCCCCGTTTAAAGGCTTCTTTGGGCATGCCGAACACAACCGAAGTTTTTTCGTCCTGGGCAAGGGTTCTTGCGCCTGCCTTGCGCATGGCGCCCATTGCATCCGCGCCGTCATGGCCCATGCCAGTGAGCATGACGCCTATGGCATTTGCGCCAACATGCTCGGAAACCGACTGCATGAGGACCTCAACCGATGGGCAGTGGCCGCACACTTTTTCACCCGGCTTGCAATCAACCTGATAGATGCCTCCAGACCGCCTTACCGTCATCTGAAAATCCCCTGGCGCAATAAGTATACGGCCCGGCATAACCCGATCGCCGTTTTTCGCCTCTTTTACCTCCATGGCGCAGAGGCTGTTCATTCTTTCGGCAAACATCTTTGTAAATCCTGCGGGCATGTGCTGGACTATCACCATTCCAGGCGTGGTGGCAGGAAAACGTGTAATTACATTCTTGATCGCTTCCGTGCCGCCTGTTGAGGCCCCTATGGCAATGACTTTGTCGGTCGATTCCGCCAGGGCCTTGGTTGCATAAAGCACTCCGGCTTTGGGCGTTTGATCTGTGTGTTTCCAGTGGGAGACATTGGCGGTGCTGGCGATCTTTACCTTGGTACGCAGTTCCATCATCATGGCGCTGAGTCCGCGGGCAACGTCAACGCCCGGTTTTGTCACAAAGTCGACCGCGCCTGCATCCAATGCATCCAGGGTGATCTGCTTGCCCCGCTGGGTAAGAGCGCTTACCATTACCACCGGCAGGGGATACTGGGGCATGAGCTTTCTCAAAAATTCCACACCATCCATGCGGGGCATCTCCACATCAAGGGTCAAAACATCGGGTCTATGTTTTATTATCATGTCCCGGGCTACGTATGGATCGACCGCTGCGCCCACCACCTCGATGCCCGGGTCCATACTCAATCCCTGTTTAAGGATGTTACGCACAAGAGCGGAATCGTCTACAATTAAGACACGAATACGTTTTCTGTTTGATTGGGGATCAGTGTTCAAGGGTGTATTCATTGGTTTGATTAGTTTGTTGGTTTGATTTATTGATTGGTTGAAAAACATCAAGTAATTCAACCAATTAACCAATCAAACTAATTAACCAGTTTATAACTAATTTTTGGCTACCAACGTAAGGCGGGACAGCCTGTAAATTCAACCAGTTAGCAACTCCTCAAATTTTGCTTGATTTTGGAATTGCCATAGAGCCAAAATGGCGGAAAATGTCCCGCTTTAAGTTGGTAGCCTAATTTTTCCTGTAAACCGCAGGCATCACATACTCATATGGAACCTCTCCTCTCCTGATCGATTCCGAGTGGCCTATAAAAAAATAGCCGCCGGGCACTGTGTGATCATAAAATTTTCTCACCAGTGCATCCCGCGTAGGTTGATCAAAATAGATCATCACATTGCGGCAAAATATTATATGAAACGGTCTCTTAAAAGGAAAGCGCTCGTTCATAAGGTTGAAACGTCTGAAGGTGACCTCTTTTTTTACACTTTCCGCAACCTCCTGCATCCCGTTTTCGCAATTGATAAAGTAACGCTGCCTGAGTGCGGACGGAACATGGCCGAGTTTTTCCGCCGCATAAACGCCTGACGCAGCCATGTTCAATGCACTGGCGGATATGTCGGTCGCAAGTATTCCCGCGTCCCACATACCGTATTCTTTGCCAAAGTATTCCAACATCACCATGGCCAGGCCGTAAGGCTCTTCACCTGATGAAGATGCTGCACACCAGATACGCAGGTCGCGGCAGTTATCGCGTTTCATTATTGCAACGATTTCAGGCAGCGCCTTTGCGCGAAAAAAATCAAAATGCGCGCTTTCCCGAAAAAAAAACGTGTGATTGGTTGATATCCTGTTGATCAGTTCGTTTAATGTCTGGCCTGTGTTGTCAGCCACGAGGTGGTCGTAATACTGCTTGAATGTCAAAAAATTGTGCGATCGAAGCAGTTTCTGCAGCCTGCCCACAACCAGAGACCTTTTCTGGTCGCTGAGGTTGATGCCGAATTTTTCATAGACCACAGACCGGATCAGATTAAACTCCTGGTCTGATATCGATATCAAGCTGGAGGATGTGTCGGCATGTGATTGCAGTTTGCTATATTGAGACTGAACCGCTTCCAAGATAATTTTCCTTTATTTAGTACCTTTAAAAAATTCCAGTTTATCTGGGTTGGCACTGGTTCAGTTTAATTGGGGGATATAAGCATCTGATATTATTAGCATAACTTTTTTGTTACTTGCAAAACGTTATTCTGAAAGCTTATCAAACTACACTCATAATTCCTTGAAATTGCACCC
>JAYEGR010000021.1:0-19344 GCA_034659175.1 Thermodesulfobacteriota bacterium
TTGCCCAGCCATACCAATAGGCATAATCAGGGTTGGTATGGAAAAAGGCTTGATAGGTCCGCATGCGATGCTTCATGTACATTTCAAACAATACCTGCTCTATGTATGACGCGTCACCATTTTTTGCTCCTTCATGGCCGCCGGTCTGCATAAAAAAAAGAAAATCCGGATAGGCAAAGGCATAATCAGCCGGTTTTTCAAGGATGGAGTCCTTGTAAAGTCCGGCCACGACCTCAATGCCTTGGGCCATCAAACGATCCGCCTTCTGCATCATGGAATCACCCTGCTCAAGCCGTTTTCGGGCATAATTACCTGAATGGCATTTGGAGCATGTCTTTATCATCTTTTCACGTTCACTACTCCACGCCTCTTCCGTAAGTCGGACAAGGTCCGCCGCCTTTACCACATCAAGTCTGGCAGTGGGTTCACCCGTACCCGGGTCAAGCACGCCCAAAGCCTTGAGAATCGTGATTCTGTCAGCCTTCCATTCCGGGTCTTCAGGCAGGGGCAGCCTTACGCCGAGAAACCCCCAGGCAGTTCTGTTTTCATGATTGCCTTCAGCCATATGGCACTCCTGACAAGTCGGGGCAGGGGCGTTTTCCGGAAGTCCGCCCGCTTCCCTGGTCAGGTACCTGGTGCCATGTTTGGAGCTGCTCCACATCTCCCATTGAGGATGATCATAACCCATATGGCATATTTGACATGCCTTGGGATTTAACGCCTCTTTTTTTGAAAAAGTGTGCCTGGTATGGCATTCGTCGCACGAGTTATTCTGATACCTGTACCCCTTGTCAAGCAGGACCTGTTTCTGTTCAGCCGTTTTTACCCCCATGTTGTGGCAGCCCCCGCAACCGCCTGCACCCTCCATAAGTTCGTCAGGTTCCAGATGCGTAATGGGCATTGCATTCAAGGAGGTCCAGCCCATGTTATGTTTACCTTTTGTAAACTGAGTGAATTTTTCCTCGTGACACTCTGCACAGACGTGTTCATCCGGCATAGTGGCCTGATCAGAATTTGAAACCTTTTTATGCTTGTCTCCATGACATATCGAGCAGGTTACATCATTCTTACTGTGTTTACTCTCCTGCCAGTCCTGTACCAAGCCGGGTGTCTTTCCCTTGTGGCAGCCGATGCAAATCTCTCCTGAAAAAGCCGTGCCCGAAAAAAGCGCTATTCCCACGGCACATCCAGCCAATGCTGCAAATGTTTTCTTCATTTAATTCTCCTCGCTTGTTTCATGTTTTTTTCAATCTGTCCATGATTCGTCCGGTACAGAGCCCATTGCCCTTTCCCAGCCGGTTCAAAAATTTTTACAATGATTTTGTCACATCTTACAATATTTTGCAAAGCCCGTGCCATTATTTAGTACCTTAGAAAATTCCAGTTTATCCGGGTTCGGCAAAAAAATGCCGATTCACGGCATCTTCGTACTATTCCGGGACTCCGACCTTTTCCAGACAATCGGTCCCCATTTCTACAGGACTTCAAATATCTCCCTCTCTATTTTGCGTCATATCAGCTTACGGCGACCAGGTATCGTCATGAGACACTTTCGTGTTACGTGAATTCCGAGCAGAGCTATATTGGAAACGAAAACAGCTTTAAAAAATATGTCTCATGTTTTTATGCGACACACATGTGTATCATGATACATGGTCATCAGCCAGAAAACGATACAGGGTGGCACGGCCCACGCCGAGGATTCTGGCTGCCTTGGCCTTGTTCCCTCCACTTTTGACCAGCGCGGCCTTTACCGCCTCTGCCGCCAGTTTGCGGGACGGCCTGCCGGAAAAACGTTTAATCCGCCAATCTTTCAATTCTATGACCAGATCATCCGGCTGAATGACTCTACCTTTGCATTTCAATAATGCGGACAGGATTACGTTCTGAAGTTCGCGGACGTTTCCAGGCCATGTATAGTCTGTCAATATAGCCATTGCCTCGGCGGAAATGCCGGCGGAAATATGCCCTTCGTCCTCTGCCCTTGAAAGGAAATGGTCAACGAGCAGCGGGATATCGCTTTTTCGTTTCTTAAGGGGCGGGAGGTCAATGGACACAACTTTAATACGATAGTAGAGATCCTGCCTGAACCTGCCCTTGCGCACTTCCTCTTTAAGGTCCCGGTTGGTTGCGCTTACAATGCGCACATCCGCGGTAATAGTCTTTTCTCCGCCCACACGCTCGAATTTCCCGTCATCCAGAACCCTTAACAATTTTGCCTGCAACGGCATGGGCATTTCCCCTACCTCATCCAGGAAAAGGGTTCCACCCAGGGCAAGATCAAAGCGCCCTTTTTTGTCCCGAACAGCGCCTGTAAAAGCGCCCTTCACATGTCCGAAAAGCTCGCTCTCAAGGATTCCATCCGGCAGTGCCGCGCAGTTAACAGGCACAAAAGGCCCTCCATCACGCCGGCTTTCCTTGTGAATGGCGGTCGCTACAAGTTCCTTGCCGGTTCCTGTTTCCCCTGAAATCTGGACAGGGTAATCAGTGACCGCCAGGTCGCGTATCTGATCATAAATCCGAAGCATGGAAGTGTCCCTTCCAATAATCCCGGCAAACTCGGTGATATCGCCTGTCTGGATTCGGAGCCGGGTCAGGTCGGTCATATCCCGCCATGATGCAATTACCCCTGACGAATTTCCGGATGCATCAATCGTGCTGTTCACCGTCATCTCAATGCGGCGGGATTCGCCGTTTTTCGCCAGGATATTTAGAGGATAAAACCTGGTGCAAGGTAAACCAGACGGTATACCTTCCATAAAGACGCAGTTTCCTCCGCAAAAGGGTCCGTTGAATACCTCATGACAGTCTCTGCCAAGGATTTCCGCACGGCTGTAGCCCGTAGTTTTTTCAGCCGCCCGGTTGAAAAACCAGATGCGCCTTTTATTGTCATGGGCCATAACGCCCTCTGAGAGGTTGTCAAGGATATGCTCCAGGTTCCGTTGGTTGACAACGTTCTGATAAAGTGAACAAAGACGGGATTCAACCAGTTCCCGGAACATGTTCAAAAGTTTTTTAAATCGCTCTGGAAATTTTCTTTCCCTGGCATCAAGCACGGATATGGTGCCGTAAATTACGCCATCAGGCCAAAACAACGGCATTCCCATGTAAGAAACCATTCCACGTTGTAAGTCACGGCTCAACCGCGATTTTTTTTCTTTTCGTCCGTTTGAAATAATACAATTTTTTCCTGACCCTATCACTTGTCCGCAATAATATTTGTCTGCAGGTCCCCGATCACCCGGCGCAAATAAATTTTCATCTGAATCGCTGGATACGACCAGCTCCAGATCGGGTGGATCATTCCTGCGAATAATCGCACATGATACCCCGATAATCTCTGCTGCGAAATTCACTATTTTTCGCCATTCCCTGATAGTCTCCCTGGATATTTCAATCCCCTCACGGTCAATCCGGGAGATAACATGAAAGATATCAGAGGGGGAGCTTAAGGATTTTTTTCCGACGTCTCGCTTTTTTATCATTCTACTATTGTTTCCTTTGTCCTGACCCAGATAAACAGGAAATTTTTAAAGGTAAGATACGCATTGTCACACCAGAATTAATTAAAAAATTTCACATATTTTATCAAATTTTTACAACCAAACCAGGCATGAATATTACAGACAACTTGATCTTTTCTCGAAAGAAAAGAAGTTTAACCGGTTTTATTAAATATGCAACTCAAGGCTTCCGCGATGGCCTTAACCCATCTTTGTCAAAAAAACAGCAAAAAATGGTATTTTTTGAGCATATTTTGTGGCACCATAAAATATTTTTTAGTAAATATTATTTTTTTATGTAGCTTTTAACAGTTTTCACAAAGTAATACCGTAAACACATGAACACTGTTTATATTACATTCCACGGAAACCTTCAGGAATTGTTGACTAAACGGCATGATGAGAATAAAGTTATCAATCACAGCTTTGACAGACGGGCCTCCATTAAGGATGTGATTGAGTCTCTTGGTATCCCGCATGTGGAAATTGAACGGCTGCTGGTTAATGGTAAAGATGTCACTTTTGATTATATCGCCACGGATACGGATCAAATAGATGTGTTTGGTTTGACGCCTCCATTTGACGTATTTTCGGTATCTGTCCTGCGGCCGGAACCACTTAGAGAAATTCGATTCGTGGTTGACGTAAATGTTGGAAAGCTGGCAACCCTTTTAAGAATGTCGGGGTTTGACACCTTTTATAAAAATGGGATGACCGATCCTGAACTCGCGGAAATCTGTGAGCAGGAAAAAAGAATCCTCCTTACAAAAGACTGTAACCTGCTGAAAAGAAAAAATGTGATATTCGGTCATCTGGTGCGAGAAGTCGATCCCAAAAAACAACTTGCCGAAACAATTAATTTATTTTCTTTGATTGACAAAGTTTTACCGTTTTCCAGATGTCTTGTATGCAACCGAAATTTGGTTCCTGTTGCCAAGAAGCGGATAATTCACAGGCTTAAACCTTTGACAAAAAAGTATTACGATTCTTTTTACATCTGTATGGACTGCGACAAGCTGTACTGGCCGGGATCTCACAGGGAAAAGATGGAAAAGGTTCTAAAAAGCGTACTTCAGGCAATAATCTTCTAACAGGAATATAAAACAAACATGAAAGTAAACGGTGTCAATTACAGAACCATCTGGCCGGATACAAAAAATAACAAAATCATCCACATTATAGATCAGCGCCATCTTCCTCATAAGTTTGTTGTGGAAAATTTAAAAACCGTACAAGATTTTGAAACAGCGATTCGGGACATGCATGTACGCGGCGCCGGTCTTATCGGTGCTACGGCCGGGTTTGGAATATATATTGCCGCTCTTTCCGCCCCTGAAAACAATGCGGATGAACATATAAAGGAGTCATCAAAAAAAATCCTGGCCACTCGTCCTACTGCCTGTAATCTTGCAAGGGCTGTTGAAAAACAGCTCCTTGAGATTGCCGCGGAACAGAGCCTTGAAGCAAAAATTAAAGCAAGTTTTTCAACCGCATGCGCGATTGCTGATGAAGATGCCGAATTCTGCAGAAATATCGGGCGGCACGGCAAAACTATAATAGAAAAAATAAGCCGTTTTAAACCAGACTCGGTTATTAATATACTGACTCATTGCAATGCGGGCTGGCTCGCCTTTGTGGATTACGGTTCGGCAACAGCTCCGATTTATGCGGCTCACCGGGCCGGGATCAAGGTACATGTATGGGTAGACGAAACACGGCCCTGGTTGCAGGGCGCCAAGCTCACAGCCTGGGAATTGAAAGAAGAGGGAATTCCCCATACGCTGATCCCGGACAATACAGGTGGTCATCTGATGCAGAACGGGTTGGTGGATATGGTGATAGTGGGCACGGATCGTACAACAAGAACAGGAAATGTTGCCAACAAGATCGGCACCTATCTAAAAGCGGTGGCAGCGTATGATAACCATGTGCCTTTTTACGTGGCCCTCCCTTCCTCAAGCTTTGACTGGAATATTGGTGACAACATTTCGGACATCCCTATTGAACAAAGATCATCGGATGAAATAAAATATGTGTCCGGTAGAACGGCTGACGGGGGGATTGAAACAATTCTTATTGCCCAGAAAGAAACAAAGACCGCAAACTATGGATTTGACATTACTCCATCAAGGCTGGTAACAGGACTTATTACGGAAAGAGGTGTTGTTGCGGCCAGAGAAGATGCCATTCTGGAACTTTATCCGGAGCATAAATATAATTCACATCCCTAACCATGTAACCGTTCAGGGGCGCCACCTGTTTAACAGATTCCTCAGTATGTAATCGTTCACAGGTGCCCCATCTGTGAACGATTACATAAACATTGAATAACCGTGTCGTGAAACAGGGGCCTGAATTCCCTGATTTTTATATTGTCTCTGTTCGGATGCACCCTGTTTGTAAGTAAAACCATCACAATTTCCTTTTCCGGGTCTATCCAGAAGGAGACGCCGGTAAACCCCAGATGACCGACGCTTGTTTTTGACAGATACCGTCCACCGCTTGAACCGGTGGCTGATGGCGTGTCAAAACCAATGGCCCAACTGCTTTCTTTAACAAAATTTTGCCTTGTTAGAAAATTTATAAGATCCGCATTGTTATAATTTGTGTGAACCGCTCTTCCCTTCCACTGGTCAAGAACTGCTTCCGTCAAACCAAGTACGCTTTGAATGTCACCGAACAGGCCGGCCTGACCTGATATTCCTCCAACCGAAAAAGCGTTGTCGTCGTGGACCTCTCCCTTAAGGACCTTGCCGCGCCACTTACAATCCTCTGTAGCGGCAAAACGCTTTACTTGTTTTTTGTTTTCGTTTAACGGCCTGAAAAAAATTCCCTCGGCCAGACCAAGCGGCTCAAAAACCTTTTTTTTTACATAATGATCAAGCCTCATTCCTGATCTATTCTCAATCATCCAGCCGGCTATCATGTACCCTAGATCGCTGTATATTGCCCTTTTTCCTGTTTCATATTCAAGAGGCTCTTCCATAACATAAGATTTAAGCGCATCTTTTCTTTTGTTCTCAGGAATATCCACCAGTCTTTTATAATAGGGCCTGTGGGCGGGAAGACCTGAACAGTGATTCAAAAGATGAAAAAGGGTGATATTTCTCTTTTCAGGTACAACCTCTGTTTTAAAAAAACAAGGGATTGTATCAAAAAGAGAACATTTTTTTTCTTTTATCAGGCAGAGAACGGCAAGGGTGACGGCAAAGGGCTTGGTGAGTGAGGCAAGATCAAAAAAAAACCCTGTATCCATTTTTTCTAATTCCGGACACAGGGTTGCATAACCGAATGATTTTATTATTTTCTTTCTTTTGTTGGGCGCGCCATACGAAATACCTGCCACTGCCCCTGGAAAAACTCTATTTTCTATTGCCTTACAAAAAATATCATCCAGGAAATGTGAATAATGTGAATCCGGTATTATCAATTAATAAAAACTCTACTGTATTTTTTCATATCCTCCAGCGCCTTTCCGCTTCCCAACACAACGGAGATGAGAGGATCTTCAATAACATTGCACTTTATTTTTGTTTCTTTATGGATCAGCTTATCCAGACCTTTGAGAAGAGCGCCTCCGCCGGTCAGATACATTCCGTCCATATTTATGTCAACCACAAGGTCCGGCGGAGTTTTTTCAAGAGCCCTTCTTATGGCATCAATCACAGCGTAAACAGGTTCCTCAATGGCCTTTCTTATCTCTTCCGCAGACAAGGATATCTCTTTTGGTGAAGAACTGATTGAGTCCTTTCCCGCAATATTGTACAGGGAAGAGAGTCCATCCACAGGATATGCTGATCCTATTTCCATCTTGCATTTTTCAGCCGTATTTTCACCAACCTGAATTCTGTAATTTTTAAGAAGATAGCGGCCGATCGTCTCATTTATTTCATCTCCTGCTACACGGACTGATTCACTGTAAGCCACGGATGAAATAGAAAGTACAGCCACCTCGGTTGTGCCGCCGCCTATATCAATCACCATCTGACCCTTGTTTTGTGAAATATCAATATTTGCGCCGATTGCGGCAGCCATAGGCTCCTCAATCAGGTAAACCTTTCTCACACCTGATTCCTCGGCTGAATCAATTACCGCCTTTTTCTCAATCTGAGTTATTCCGGCAGGGACGCAAATTACCGCTTTTGGTTTAAAAAAACGGGACATCTTCTGAACTTTAAGGAAAAACTCCTTTATCATTGCCTGTGCCACGTCAAAATCAGCGATTACGCCATCCTTCAGTGGTCTTACAACAGCAATGTTATGAGGAGCCCTGCCTATGAAATTTTTGGCTTTCCGTCCCACAGCCAGAATCCTTCCAGTATTTTTTTCATAGGCCACTACAGAGGGTTCATTAAGAATGATACCCTTTCCTTTTACATAGATTAGGGTATTGGCCGTACCTAGGTCCATGGCCATGTTTTTTGAAAACAGATTTGAAAAATTGAAGAATTTCATTTCACTATTCTATTTAATTCAGAGGTTTATGAACCGTTTATCCATCCAAGAAAGAGTCGCTGTGCCAGTTTGGAAACAATGTCGATTTCTCTTTTTTCCCACCTTTCATTGCCTTTCTTAACAAGCCCCATTCCCCCTTTTAAATCGGTATTGGGAATATTCACAGGAATTCCCACAAAATTTGAAAAAAAACCAAACGAATCATCCCTGTTTAAAATAAAGGATATCTCTTTATTCCCAACTATATTTTCACGTACCAATTTCTTTTCTTTTTTTATACACCACCCGAGCAAACCATCATATGAAAAAAAACTCAAATCAAATTCCCTTGTTCTGAAATTTTTCATCCCCGCGTCTGATTCGCAGCACATAACAATATGGTCAGGCACTACAAATAATCCAGTAGAAAGTTTTAGTCTTTTAACAAAAATTTCATAACTTTTTCTTAAAATAGTCTTTTTTTCACCGTACGTTGAAATAATTTCATCTATTTTTTTAGAAATTTCCAACAGGTTTATTATTTTTTTGTTTTCTTCTTTTTCCTTTACTGATTCTACCAGAGAAAACGCTGTCAGGGCCATATGGCCAAGTATCCTTTCTTCCTTTTCCGTAAGCCTATAGCTTTTTTTTGTATCTACATATAACACACCGGCCTTAAAAGGAAGAGGTACAGCTAAAAGAGATTTTATTTTTTCATCCTTTTTATAAAACTTCAGAGTCGTGGTGCTCCTCTCAAAATAATGAGCCGGTATGGATTTCTGTTCACGATATACCCATCCCACAATACCTTCCCCTGGAAATATGCGGCAATCCCAATCAATTTGCTTACTGAAAGAATGACAACAGCAGAGTTTGATCCCGTTTTTCTCATGTTCGTCAACCACAAAAAGCGCCGCTGTATATGCCTCCATAACATTACAAACCAGATCAATAAAATTTTGAACTCTTTTTGAACATCCGACCATTTTTTCCTAAGCTCTCAATTTCCCTTCTGTTTGAGGCAAAGCTTCGCTGTATTTAAAAAATGGTTACTTGATCGAAGATGGCCTGAAGATGGGATGGGAGATGGGTAAGTTATTTATTTCCACATCCCTAAATTTAATGACTATTATTATTGAATTTTTTTACGATTTTTACTATATTTATTCATCTGATCTCTCATCTTTTTTATCTTTTTAAATTACGTGTTTTTCACTGTTTTCTTACAGGTTGATCAAGCTCTCCATCATTCCCTAATTTCTTGGATGTGTCGGAAAAACAAAGTTTCGCTGATTCGCATAGGATGAACCATCGTCATTCCGGCATATAGTTAGCCGGAATCTATATTCTAATTTTACTAATAATTAAATCTCATCCCTTAAATTAAAAACCTTAAAAATTATTGAAATGGACAATACTAAAAAAATGTTAATAATTCATTTAAAACTTGTTGAAAACTCAAAAACCGATTTTTTCAACAAATTTTAACAAATATTATTTTAATAAAAATATCTATTATTTTGAACTGTTAGATATTTTTTCAACAAACTAACAGGCCTAATTATTATTATTTTAAATATTTATACATATAATTACTAATCAAGGATGTTAATTATGAATTTCAGTATCAATATTCTCCGTAAAGATTTTTTTTCTTCCCTGTCCATAATTCAAAATGTGGCCCCAAGAAATGCAACTATTGCCATTTTGTCTAATCTTTTAATTGAAACTAAAAATGATTCCATAGAAATAACCGGAACAGATCTGGAGATAGGAGTAAAACAAACCTTATCAGCAGAAATTGTATCGCCAGGATCCATTACACTTCCTTCCAGAAAACTATTTGAAATAATAAGGGAATCTGATGATGAGTCTTTAAATATAACGTTATACGAGAATAATTGGGTCAAAATAGAAGGTAAATCAAGTAATTATAGAATTGCAGGTATGCCGGCTGAAGAATTTCCGTCATTTCCCGAATATAGTGAAGAAGGTCTTGTAAAATTGGGTACTGATGTAATAGAAGAATTGATTGAAAAAACCAGTTTTTCCATTGCCCAGGGAGAAGATAACCAGTTTACTCTTGGAGGGGCGCTGATTGAAAAAGAGACAGGGGAAGATGGGAAAAACCTGCTAAAGATGATCTCTTCCGACGGACACAGATTGTCCTATATGGAAGTGAATGTCGAAGATAATATTGATAATCTTAACATAGGTGATACCACACTGATACCCAGAAAAGGTATTTTGGAGATGAGGCGCTTTTGTGATGAAGATGATTTTGTTTATTTGGGATTTGAAGAAAAACAGGCGGTTATAAAAAAGGAAAACGCAGTTATGATAATAAAACTTATAAAGGGTAGTTTTCCAAAATATAATAAGATTATTGATGCTGTTAATAGAGATAAATTTATTAATGTGAACAGGATATCTTTTCTGAATTCTATGAAAAGAATCAATTTGTTTGCAGAGGATTTATACAATATAGTGAATTATGTTATTGAAGATGAAACCATGATTTTATCTTCTGAAAGTATGGATATCGGAAGTGCGAAAGAATATATTACAATTGAAAATAAAGGAGATCCATTAAACCTTAATTTCAATGGTAAATATTTTATAGATACTATGCAAGTAATGAAAAGTGATGATCTTCATATATATATAGGTTCAAATGAAAGTCCATGTCTTATCATCGGAGATGATGATCAAGGATTCATGAGTGTTATCATGCCTATGAAAGTTTAATATGAATTTTTTAATAAAATAACAGGGTATAGGTAAAAAAAGTTAAAAAATTGAGATGAGGATATATTGTTTTGTCTGAAGAAAACGGAGTTTATAATGCTGAACAGATAAAGGTGTTGTCCGGTCTTGAAGGAGTCAGGATGAGACCTTCAATGTATATCGGAAATACAAGTGAAGGCGGTCTTCATCATCTGGTTTACGAGGTGGTGGACAACAGTATTGACGAAGCCATGGCGGGTTATTGTTCCCATATAAAGGTGACAATTCATAAGGATAACAGCGTCAGCGTAGAAGACGACGGACGCGGTATTCCATCTGAAATTCATCCCATTGAAAAAATATCCGCTTTGGAGCTTGTTATGTGCACCCTTCATGCAGGCGGTAAGTTTGATAATTCAAGCTACAAGGTTTCAGGTGGTCTGCATGGGGTCGGCGTGTCGGTTGTAAATGCGCTTAGTGAATGGACAACGGCTGATGTTAAAAGAAATGGAAAAAATTACAGGCAGTCATACATACGCGGCATTAAGACACAGGAAGTAGAAGTAATAGGTACAACCACCCAAAATGGCACAAAAATATCTTTTAAGCCGGATAGAGAAATTTTTACGGAAATAATTGAATATAATTATGAAACCATAAAAGAAAGACTGCGTGAACTGGCTTTTCTTAATAAAAATGTAAAGATACTGTTAAAAGACGAAAGAAGCGGTGCTGAAGATGAATTTCATTTCAAGGGGGGGATTGTATCCTTTGTTGAATATCTGAATAGAAAACGCACTCCGGTTAATCAAAATCCTATAATGTTATCCGGGGAAAAGGATAAGGTTCAGGCAGAGATAAGCTTTCAGTATTTTGACGGGTATTCGGAAAGACTTTTTACTTATGTAAACAACATCCGTACCAGGGAAGGCGGCACACATGTGGCCGGTTTCAGGGCTGCTCTTACAAAATGTATAAATCGTTATGCAAGTGATGACATAGTCTCAAAAAATTTAAGGGAAAAAATGAGTGGAGATGATGTCAGGGAGGGAATAACCTGCGTTATTTCAGTCAAAGTGCCGGATCCGCAGTTTGAGGGACAGACCAAAACAAAACTTGGAAACAGTGAAGTAAAATCAATAATAGAAACAATCTGCAACGAAAAACTCTCTATTTATCTTGAGCAGAATCCGGGTGAGGCAAAAAAAATTCTTTTCAAGGTTGTGGAAGCTGCAAGGGCCAGGGAAGCTGCAAGGAAGGCAAGAGAGCTTTCCAGGAAAAAAGGTTCGGACATGGATATTTTTATGGCGGCTAAACTTGCGGAATGTCAGGAAAAGGATCCTGCAAAAAAGGAGATATTTATTGTTGAGGGTGACTCGGCGGGAGGTAGCGCAAAACAGGGAAGAGATAGAAAACACCAGGCTGTGTTGCCGCTTCGCGGAAAAATAATGAACGTTGAAAAGGCTAGGTTTGACAAGCTCCTTGGAAGTGAAGAAATAAAACAGCTTATAGGGGCACTGGGCACTGGAATAGGCAGAGAAGATTTTAATCTGGAAAAACTCAGATACCACAAGATAATAATTATGACGGATGCGGACGTGGACGGGGCCCACATCCGCACACTTTTGTTAACCTTTTTTTACAGGCAGATGATGTCCCTTATTGAGAATGGATATATTTATATAGGACAACCGCCGCTTTATCGCATAAGCAAGGGCAAAAAAGAACAATTTTTCAAGGATGAAGAGGATCTTAACAATTTTTTGTTCAACCAGGTCAGTGCGCTTATGAAAATAAACCGGATTGATGAGGAAGAATCCCTTAAAGGAGATCATTTAGTTGAAATACTACGGAAATTAACCACATATAAAAAAGTGGTTGAGTATCTTGAAAGAATAAATATATGGGAAAAACTGATATATTTTCTCTTGAAAAAGGATGTTCATTCAGCCGACCAGTTTGAGTACGAGTCATTTGTCGAATTATTAAAAGACAACATGGCCGAGGATGAAAATTTAATTACTGGAAATATAAGATCAAGCAAATGGAGGCCGAGTTGTTACGAGTTTGATATAGCCATCAAGGACAAGGCCCATCTGATAACAACAATAGGACCTCAGATTCCTCTAATAAATGAATACAGGACAGGCCTTAAAATTTTTCCGGCAATAGAAAAATATCTGACCGGGGGATATATTGTGGAATCCAGGGGAAATCAACTGGAGACGGCTGACTGGCAGGAACTTTTAACAGTAGTGAAAAAGGAGTCTTTTAAGGGCAGCATGCTGCAGCGCTATAAAGGTCTGGGAGAAATGAATCCGGAACAGCTATGGAATACAACTATGGATCCTGATAACAGAACGCTCATAAAGGTAATTGTTGATGATGTTGAAAAAGCGGATGATATGTTTGTGACGCTGATGGGCGATAAGGTGGAACCGCGCCGGGAATTCATCCAGAATCACGCTCTTGAAGTTACAGAGCTAGATATTTAATCATAAATCAGGAGTAACCGATCACTGGGTAGCAAAAGCCTTGCCGGATCGCAAACCCCTTACCCTGTAAGCGATCACAGCTACAGTGCCTGTGATCGCTTACAATCAGGTTGTAATTGATGATCGAAACTAAAGAAAAAAATGAAAATATTCCTGCTATATCAATAGAAAAGGAACTTCGGAAATCTTACCTTGATTACGCCATGAGCGTAATCATAGGAAGGGCCCTGCCGGATATACGTGATGGTCTTAAACCTGTGCATAGAAGGGTTCTGTTTGCCATGCGCGAATTGAGCAATTTTTACAACAGGCCTTATGTTAAATCAGCCCGTATAGTGGGTGACGTAATAGGTAAATATCACCCCCATGGTGACACGGCCGTTTATGACACCATGGTGCGCATGGCCCAGGACTTTTCAATGCGCTATCTGCTTGTGAACGGCCAGGGAAACTTCGGTTCGGTTGACGGTGATTCGCCGGCTGCCATGAGGTACACCGAAGTCCGAATGACACGGCTGGATCAGGAACTTATAGCGGACCTTGAAAAAGAGACTGTTGATTTTATTCCAAACTATGACAACAGCCTTATGGAACCTGTGGTGTTTCCTGCAAAGATTCCGAATCTTTTGATAAACGGTTCAGCCGGAATTGCCGTAGGCATGGCCACAAATATTCCACCACATAACCTAACTGAAGTAATGGACGGACTTATTGCCCTTGTAGATGATCCGGATATCGCTATTATCGATCTTATGGAAATCATCACAGGCCCTGATTTTCCAACAGGCGCATTTATTTGCGGCAGGGCAGGTATCAGGGAGGCCTACGAGACCGGTCGGGGAAGTATAACAATACGGTCAAAAATCCATACCGAGGAGCATAAAAAAAGCGGAAGGGAATCTGTAATAATTACCGAGATCCCTTATCAGCAGAATAAGCTCAAGCTGATAGAAAAAATAGGCCTGCTTATAAAAGAAAAGAAAATCGATACCATTTCAGAGGTGCGGGATGAATCAAACAGATATGGAATACGGATTGTTATTGAACTTAAAAAAGGCGCCATATCAGATGTGATAATAAACCAGCTCTATAAACTTACGCCCCTGGAAAGGAGCTACGGTATAATATTTTTAAGTATTATAAATAATAAACCGGAGATTTTAAACTTAAAGCGGATTCTTGAACATTTCATCCTGCACAGAAAAACCATTATATACAGACGAACCGCCTATGATCTGAAAAAGGCCGAGGAACGGGCGCACATCCTCAAAGGACTCAGCATCGCGGTTACCAACCTGGATGAAGTGGTTGCCATAATTAAAAGTTCCGCAACACCACCGGAAGCAAAAAGTCGTCTTATAGAGCGCTTTAACCTGTCTGAAATTCAGGCCGGTTCCATTCTGGAAATGAGACTGCAAAGGCTGACCGGTCTTGAGAGAGAAAAAATTATTAATGAACTTGAAGAGTTAATTAAACGGATTGATTCGTACAAGCATATATTAAGTGATCAGAATCTGGTGATGAAGATAATCAGGGATGAATTTGAGGAAATAAAAGAAAAATATGGTGATGAGAGGCGTACGGAGATAATAGAGGTCCCGGACGAGATACTCCCTGAAGACATGATTCCGGTGGAAGATATGGTAATAACGGTTACTCACGCCGGATACATCAAGAGAAACAATGTAACCCTGTATCATTCTCAGAGGCGCGGCGGTAAAGGAGTAAAGGGAATAAAAACAATAAGTGAGGACTTTGTAAATGACCTGCACCTCGCATCCACCCATGATACGTTTATGTTTTTTACAAATTACGGTAAAGTCTTCTGGCGAAAGGTCTATGAAATACCCCTGGCAAGCAGAATTGCCACGGGAAAGGCCATAGTAAATCTTCTTGGTCTTGCGGAAGGAGAGAAGGTGGCGGCCATTCTATCTGTTCATAGTTTTGAAGTGCCTGAAGGGCAAAAATGTCATGTGTTCATGGCAACAAAAAAAGGAGTGGTCAAGAAAACGATTATACAAGAGTTTCAGAGACCATTTAAAAAGGGAAAGATTGCTCTTAAAATAAGAGAAAACGACGAGATTATTTCAGCAGCCCTTACAAGCGGGAATGACGATATTCTGCTCGTTACACGGAACGGAATGTCTATAAAGTTTAACGAAAAGGACATCCGGTCAATTGGCAGGGTTGCAAGCGGAGTACGTGGAATAAGACTTTCCAGCGAAGAAGAAGGAAAGGATGATGACGAGGTTGTGGGAAGTGTTGTGCTTACTTCGGATTCTTCTATTTTAACAGTTACTGAAAATGGTTATGGAAAAAGAAGTTCTGTTGATGATTACCGTCTTCAGAAAAGGGGTGGAAAAGGAATATTCGCGATAAAGGCCAGTGAAAGAAACGGCAAAATAGTTGGAGCCGTCCAGGTCAACGACGAAGATGAAATCATGCTCATCACAAACGGCGGAAAAATTATCCGAATGAACATGGAGCATGTAAGAGTAATCGGCAGAAACACCCAGGGTGTGCGGCTGATAAATCTAAGCAAAGATGAAAAAGTAGTCGGTATGGATCGGTTGGCCGAGTCATATGACGAAGATCATGAAGAAGTAGAGGAACCGCAGAATTTATAAAGTGCTGTATTTCATCGTTCGATATTCAGCGCGACTGCCCGTAACCCATAAACCCCAACAAATAAATAAGCCGGAGAAGATCAGGTGCTCCTTGAAAAAACAGCAGTAATAGGCGCTGGAAGCTGGGGCACGGCTCTGGCAAAATTATTTGGCGACCAGGGGAAGAATATATCACTGTGGGGGCACAAGAAGGAGCATGTTGAAGCAATAGGCAGGGAAAGAGAAAACAAGACCTATCTGCCGGGATATAAACTCGGAAAAAATATTAAAGTCACATCCGACATCAGGGAGGCTGTTTCCGGACATAAAATAATTGTAATGGTTGTTCCTTCTCATGTTTTCAGGGAAACCTTTTTGCGTGTTTTTCCCTTTATGGAAGAGGATGCAACCATTGTATCGGCGGCCAAAGGAATAGAAAACAACACGCTTATGACCATGACCGAGGTTATTACGGATGTGCTTTGTAAACACGAAGGTCATGAAGGTTTGCGGAAAGTGATTGACGAGAGGGCGTGTGTGCTGGCAGGACCGAGTTTTGCCGTGGAGGTTGCCGGGGAGACACCGACAGCCGTTACGGTCGGCTCTATAAATAAAAATAGGGCGCAATTTATTCAAAATGTATTTTCTTCCGAAAAATTCAGGGTCTATGCAAGTGTTGACGTGATCGGCCTTGAGCTTGGCGGGGCGCTGAAAAACATTATTGCGATTGCGGCAGGTATCTGTGACGGGCTTGGGTACGGAACAAATGCACGGGCCGCTCTTATTACAAGAGGTTTGGCTGAGATAACCAGGCTTGGAGTGAAAATGGGCGCCAATCCGCTGACCTTTTCCGGGTTGGCCGGTCTGGGGGATCTTGTTCTGACATGCACGGGAGATCTAAGCCGGAACAGGAGTGTTGGAATAAAACTTGGTCAAGGTAAAACGCTTTCTGAAATTTTAGATGAAATGGAAATGGTCGCGGAAGGAGTAAAAACAGCCCGATCAGCCATGGCCCTTGCCATGAAGATGGAAGTGGAAATGCCGATTTTGGAGCAAGTTTATCAGGTAATTTATAAGGATAAATCATGTAAAGATGCCGTTCATGCCCTGCTCACCCGTGACCTGAAGGAGGAGCTTGAATATTGGTAAAGGAGGATTATGTTGAGCTTGTATAAAATTCATCCTATTGTGATGGGGACAAAGGTTTTTGATAAAGGCATGATGACCTTCCAGCATGGATACGGACAGCCTTATACTATTCCGATTTACTGCTGGTACCTGGAAGGAGGGAATAAAAAAATTCTGGTTGATACGGGTGAGATGATGCCGATCAAGTCCGAAGACAGGGAAAAGGCAATAGGCGGAAAAATATATAGTTTCGAGGAAGGACTTAAACGCTGGGGTTTACAGCCCGAGGACATTGATATAATAATCCATACACACCTGCATAATGACCATTGTGAAAATGATGACAAGTGCGTCAATGCAGAGATCTACGTGCATGAAAAAGAGCTTGAGGTGATACACGACCCGCACCCTCTCGACTTCCGCTATCTGGAAGATTATATCTTGGATGTTGAAGAAAACGGGCAGATAATCAAGGTTGCCGGAGACCAGGAAATCGTTCCCGGCATCCAGGTCGTTCATACGCCTGCGCACACAAAAGGCGGATTAACGGTTCTTGTTGACACGGAAAAAGGAAAGGCCGCTATTACGGGATTTTGTATAATAAAAGAAAACCTGTTTCCCCCGAAAGAGATCAAGGCAATGGAGATGGAGGTCATTCCTCCGGGAACGCATGTCAACGCCTATGATGCATATAATATCCTGACACAGGTTAAGGATATGGCCGACATTCTGCTTCCTCTTCATGAACCTGAATTTGCTTCTGTTGATACCATTCCGTAGTAAATATTCGGCAGCACTCCACAGGAAGGCGATCAGGCTGCCCAGCATACCCAAAGTATAGCTGATCAGCCTGCTCACCTCCCTGTGAAGCGCTGTCGAATATTTACAATTTGGTAGTTTTAGCTATTTTCCGGCATCAAGCCGAATATTTACATTCCGTAAGGAAAAAATGAAAGCGTTTTGGGCAATATTGTTAGTGATATTCTGTTGTTATCCCCTGCATGTTTTTGCTGATTGCGTCCAGGGCGACTGCGTTAACGGTCAGGGGATAATGAATTACCAGGATACTTCAAAGTATACGGGCGCTTTTCAAAACGGGAAGAGGCACGGCCAGGGTACATTCAGGTCTGTTTCCGGCACCAGGTATATCGGCAGGTGGAAAAATGATGAACGCCACGGAAAAGGCATAGAAATTTTAGATAACAATGAAAGATATGAGGGTCTGTGGAAGGATGACAAAAAGAATGGTCAAGGGGTCATGACTTACGCGCCGGGTATAAACTTCGGTGAGTATAAAGGCAGTTGGAAGGACGGTAAAAGAGATGGATACGGGACCATGAGGACCGCGGTTGGGACAACATATACCGGTCAGTGGAAAAACGACAAGCGTCATGGCCAGGGAGTTGAAATTGTGACAAACGTTGGAAAATACTCAGGCGAATGGGAGAATGATTTAAGAAATGCTCATGGCCTTATGACCTATAAAGACGGCTCAAAATATTCCGGTGAATGGAAAGACGGCGCAAGGCACGGAATGGGTACATTCAGGTCTGCTTCGGGTTCGAGATTTATTGGTGAATGGCGAAAAGGGCGGAAACATGGACACGGGACCATGATACACATGGGCGGTGACCAGTATTCCGGCGAATGGGAAAACGACAGGTTTATCGGCACAAAATAGATGTCTTTTTATGGGTTCAAGGTTTAAAGGTTTAAATGACAGAGATTACTGTTTTACGGAAATACGTGCCTGTTTTTACGCCTGACTGCAAAGAGACCGACCATGGCTGTGCCGAACAGAAGAAAAGTTCCCGGTATGGGAACAGGCTCGTTAAAGGTAAAGTCATCCATTGAGAAATTTTTATCGCCGCCGGCGCTGAAAGTTAATGTGTGAATATTTTTAAAATTGAAATAAAATTTTGTTCGATCAGTGGTACGTAGCGTACATGGAAGCGATTGTGAATGACCTGAATCAGAGTTTGTGCCGGTTACAGTGATATCAAGATGGTCTGTTTTAGCGGCTGTGAGGAAAGCGCTATTGAAATCAAAAGTGCCATTTCCCGGCCTGGAGAGTATGAGGTCTTGTTGACATACATTGAACGCCACATAATTTCCGCTTTCATTTGCTTTGGCATAACCGGGGGTTTCATTGCTGGAGCGGGTACTATCCAAGACCCCAAAATTTCTCCATGTAAAACCTTTATAAGTATCACTACCTGAACCCCAGGACAAAATTTTAAACTCCTCTGTAGTAATATCATCGAATTTAATAATTCCTGCTTCCGCACTACTGCCCACCGTCAAAATTCCTGATATCACAGCCAAAGCGAAAAATTGTTTCAATTTTTTCTCCCAAATATCCCTGGACGAGTGATTTGATGATTTGAACATAATGCCCTTCGGGCGAGTAGGGGCGATCCTTGTGATCGCCCTGATTAGGGCGATCACAAG
>JAYEGR010000021.1:19354-49322 GCA_034659175.1 Thermodesulfobacteriota bacterium
GGGTGGGGGGCCTATCGTTGTCCCCCCCTTTTTCGGCCCCAAAAACCCCCACGCCCCTACATTGTGCTGATAATTTCTAACAAATGGACAGAAATTTTATTTTTCCGATACATATACATACTGTATTTATTGTTTTTTTACAACAGGTTAGCAGGCTTCCTCGGATATAATAGCCTGGATAGTTGTGTTTTGGAAATTTTCATGCTATATTTAGACTATCTAGGTGAAATAGCGTGAATCTGGAAAATCATCTTAATGGTTCACTTGAAAGTAACCGATCACGGGATAGCAAAAGCCGCCGGATCGCAAACCATTTGCCATGAAAGGGCTCACAGACGCCGCATCTTCGGCGCCTGTGAGCCCTTTTAAAAAGTGTAGACAATGATAAACAGCAGGGTTTTTGTTGTTGGTGGAAATATTACAATTCATTGCCCGGCCTGCGGGACAGTGAAAGAGGTCTCTGTTACCAAATTCAAGGATCTGAAACATTCTCTTACTATTCGTTGTGTTTGCAAAAACAAGTTCCAAATCCATCTTGATTTCCGCCGGAAATATCGGAAATCTACGGCCCTGCCCGCCCATTTTGAAAATTTTTCCAATCTTGAAGTCAAAAAAAGTGTTGTTCCGAAAAATCCCTATCCCAACTGTAAGGTAGTAAATATCTCGCTTGGCGGAATCGGTTTTTATGTATACGGGCGCCATTATATTGAGAAGGGAAACGAGCTTCGGGTTAAGTTCAAACTGGATGACAAGCACAACTCCTTGATTGACCGGACGGTCATGGTGAAAATCGTGGACAAGAATTATGTTGGTTGCGAGTTCTATGATACCGATTCCTGTTTCTATAACAAGACTCTCGGTTTTTATCTTATGCCCGAAAAAAACACTGCAAAAAGTAACTAAACCATCTTTGATCCCACTGTCAGGCCAAATTCCAATGTATTGATTTTTTTTATGTTATTAGAGGTTGCTATGAAATTTGATATTGTCCTGGAATTCAAGAATAATCGATCAGTAAAAGCCAATCTTGCCCGTCCGTTTGATCCCGACGAAAACAAAATGGAAGTGATTCTGACGGAAAGGGAAATAAAGAAGACATTTTCCTTGTCAAACGTTTGCATTCTTCAGATGATAAACAAACCTGATTGTCCTGGTTTGAATTTTGATAAAGGCGTACTGGAGGAGGTGGAAACCAATACGGGCAAGAAGTTTAATGTCAGGGTTCTTCAAGACCAGAATTTTCAGACAGGCTTTGTCAGCGTTTCCATAGAAAAAGAAAGTGTTTATAAATATGTTTTCTTTACCTTCCGGTGCGTCAGATCGCGGCGTCGGTTTAACCCCATCGGCGAAATTCTTGAAGATAACGGCGCGATCTCCAAAAAAGATGTATACAACGCCCTGGTTGAACAGAAAAGGCTGAAAGAGCGCCGGGTTGGTGAAATTATTTCCGAACAGGAAAATGTGCCGCAGGAGACCATTGAAGATACGATTAGTCGGATGATTAAAGCCAAAAAAATGTCATTACACGCCAAGATAGGCGAGATATTGGTTGCCGCCGGCCTGGTTACCGCCGAACAGGTTGAACAGGCATTGGCCAGCCAGGCCAAAGGTAAAAAGATACCACTCGGCGCCCTCTTGATCGAAGGTGGTCTGGTTACTGAAGAAGAGGTACTAAGGGCGCTTGCCACCAAATTCAGATTGACTTATTTTGACCTTGACGATTTTACTTTAGACGATAAGGCAATAGCCCTTATTTCTCCTGAAATTGTACAAAAGTTCCAGATTCTGCCTATTAAAGACGACGGCAATTGTTTGGTAGTAGCGACTTCTGATCCTTCCAGTCATGCCAACACCTCCGACGCTCTCCGGTTCCACGCCAACCGGAGGATTGAGATGGTGGTCTCCACTACCGAAGGCATCAGCACTCTCATAAACAACTTGTATGGCAGGGACGATGACCAGGTAGAAAACATTCTCGATGAACTGGGAGAAGAAGAACTGGATGTTGAGGAGGAGGAGGAGGAGACGCACCATCGTGGTGTTGATGAATCTGATTCAAAGGTTATTCGTCTAGTGAACAAGGTTCTTGTTGACGGGTATAGAAAAAATGTCTCTGATATTCACATTGAACCAGGCCTGGGAAGGGACCCTGTCCAGGTGCGTTACCGGATTGACGGTATCTGCCATAAGGTGCATGTTATTCCCAAGACGTACAGCAAAGCGCTTGTAGCAAGGATCAAGATTTTATCCAATTTGGATATTACTGAAAGCCGAAGACCACAGAGCGGCAAGATGGTCGCCCGGTTTGACAGGAGAAAAGTGGAATTCAGGGTGGAGGTTACCCCTACAGTGGGTGGGTTACAGGACGTTGTGCTGCGTATCCTGGCCTCAGCCAAGCCGTTGCCCCTTGATCAGATGGGGTTCTCTCCTGCAAACCTGATTGCTTTTGAAGAGGTTCTTGCCAAACCCTATGGCCTTATTCTTTGCGTCGGACCTACCGGTTCCGGCAAAACCACCACTCTCCATTCCGCCCTTGGGCATATTAATACGCCGGAGCGTAAAATCTGGACTGCCGAGGACCCTGTTGAAATAACGCAACTCGGCCTGAGGCAGGTACAGGTACACTCAAAGATCGGGTTTACATTTCAGTCGGCGCTCCGTTCTTTTTTGCGCGCTGATCCGGATGTTATCATGATTGGAGAGATGCGTGACATAGAAACAGCGAAAACTTCTATTGAGGCTTCTTTGACAGGTCATCTGGTTCTCAGCACACTGCACACCAACACGGCTCCGGAGACGGTAATGAGGTTAATTGAAATGGGCTTGGATCCGATCAGCTTTGCAGATGCCTTGTTAGCGGTACTGGCCCAACGTCTGGCCCGTCGTCTCTGTGTGAAATGTAAGAAATCCTACCATCCGGACCAGAAAGAATATGATAATTTGGTAATGTCCTATGGTGAAGAATATTTTAGAGCCGACAAGATATCGGAGTATTCCGAAGATTTGACCTTGATGCAGAAAACAGGCTGTATTTCCTGCGGCAAGATGGGCTACTTAAAACGTCTCGGAATTCATGAAATGCTAGTGGGAACTGAAGAAATAAAAATAGCCATAAAAAAGAAAGCAGATATGGAAGTAATACGAAACCAGGCGATAGCGGATGGTATGCGGACCTTAAGGATGGATGGAATCAGAAAGATATTTGAGGGATTGATAGATCTGGAACAGGTAAAGAAGGTCTGTATATAGTAAGGTTTAAATAAAGGTTCCGGGTTCAAAGGTTTATCGGGTCGGAATTTTTTTTATTCAACCTCTGAACCCCTGAACCTCTAAACACTTGAACCTCTCATGTACCTCATCCGGACTGCAAGACTCAGGTATTGCCCATCTTCTTCAAACATCAATTTTTTGTCAACCATCATCTTTAAAAACGGCACAAGCTTTTCTTGGTTGAATTTTGGAAATTTATTAAGAATGGCCTTAAGCGGTTGATGGTATCTGCATAACAGATAAATTTTCCGGGAAGTCCCGGTCAAGCGGTGTGTTACGGCCTCTTTTCCCGTAATTCGCTGACGAATGATAAGGAAATTCGGCCCGTCCCTGTAACTGAGAATGGGACCGGGGTTAACAGCCGCATGAAGTTCTTCATATGCTTTTTTCCAGGCCCTGACCTTTTGTTTAACAGGCTGCCACAGCCCTTTCTGAACCGCCTTGTCGCCGCGATAATCCTGAATCATGAAACGGATGGAACGAGCTGTGGAGGACGGGAACAAACGGGCAAAATAAGAATGGTTGAATCTCGCCCGGATACCGTATGCTCCCGGATCATTCCAAACCGGACTGCCCATGCCGAGCCAGAAGTGAACAACCCTTAATGGCCGGAACATCATGGCATAATTTAACGAGCGCAGGGTCTCTTTAACATCCTGTTCATCACTTCCCGGAAAATGGAGGATCAGGTTTGATATGTTAACGATTCCGAGTTCTTCACAGTGTTTCATTATTTCAAGGTTCTGAATTGCGGTTGTACCCTTGTTGAGTTTTTTTAACAGGCTCGTGCTGAGGGCCTCGATACCGATCTGGACTTCGTTTAGTCCCGCGGCGCTCATGGAGTCCAACACACTGAAGTTCATTGTCGCACGAATCTCTCCAAAAATGGAAAAATCTTTTTTCAGTCCGGAAAGGCCCCTGAATATCTCGTTCGAGCTTTTTACAGGAAGGGCGTTGTCCATAAAGGCCACGTTAAACGTCTTATATCTTGTGGTCAATGCGTCAACTTCATTGATCACATGCACGGGGTTTTTTGCCCGGTAGCCCTTCCACTGAAGGTTGAGATTGCAGAACGCGCATCCTGATATTTTATTGCCCGCATGAGGTCGATTCCACCAGCAACCCCTTGATATCTCCGTGCAGAGTGAAGGGAAAAAGCGTTTTTCAAATACAAATGTGTTCAGCAGATTGAAATAGTCATCATAATCCGGTGCCGGCAAATCTGAAAGATCTTGTATCTGGTCAAAATCAACGGATGCGGAATCATTAAGAGTTCGCCGGGTGACAAGTCCGTCGGCAGCCGGAATTTCATCAGGTGAATACCCGTCCCTAAGAAACCCGATCAGCCGTGCAAAGGGCAGCTCACCTTCCCCGTTCACGGCATAATCAATTTCAGAAAAGGCCGACATAAGGTCTATAACGGAATCTCCCGCAAACATGGACCCACCTATAACAATCGGGAGGCCCGGATGTTTTTCCTTTATTTGCCGGATAAAATAAAGGGATGAAGTCAGTTGACACAGGCAGATGGAAAACCCGGCCAGGCCGAAAGAGTCCCAGTCAATGTTGTCGATAAACTGATCTGAAGCAGCCCGGACACGGGTTGTAATATCCTTGAAATCAATCTTTCGCGCACGCGGAACTTTTTTTGCCTCACGATAGAAGAGCTCTTCCGCGGAACTCTCTTTTTCCGGAAACAGGAGCCCGGCATAAACCGATTCCGCAAGCCAGGTCCGCTCGGAAAGGGCCTCGTAAAGACTATATCCAACAGACTCGGCGATCTTTAGGTAAAAATGATGGGCGGAAACTCCAATGTCCTGAAATTGCGAACGGATATACGCCTTGAGAGATCCAAGCTGTATGGACGGCCGATTGTACAGGGGCCAAGGTGTGGACACAAGTACAAGTCTGTTGAATTGGTCCATAAAATTTTTAACTCCACGCTAAGGGGTGGGAATAAAATAAATTCTGTTTATAACAAATTTTCGACCTGTGCGGGTAGATATTTTCAAATAAAATTTATTTGGTTAAGCGATAGCGCAATCCAACATCCATGTAATTAATGACGGGCATGATATTTTCTGAGATCAGTTAAAGCTTACTGGTTTTGTGTCCCCCTTTTTCCTGTTGACATGCTTGAATTGTCAATTATATTTATTTTATAAGACCGGCAGGCCATGACATTTGATTTTATAATGTCATAGGTCGTCAAGGGTTCAAGGTTTAAAGGTTTATTTGATCGGAATTTTTTCCTGTTCAACCCTGAAAATGTAAATTTATTTTTGGGCGAAGCCTTAGAGAACAATAATGGGCAAGATATATAACGCCTTAGAAAAATTCATTAATTCTGAAGGGATCAATAGATGGTCGTTTCTGCCGGCACAGCATAATCACCATGATGAAATGGCTGGAACATCCGATACTCCGGCAGGCCTGGATGCGGTGCGCAAGGATGGTTCCCGGGCCCGCCTAAACCCCTTACCTTTAAAATCAAATCAATATATTGGTTTTTTTTTCATTGCATTATTGGGACTGGTTATATCAGGAGGCGTTGGCTATTATTTTGGAGTAAACAGCAAGAGGAAGGCAGTTACCCCTCACCTTGTTACGGCTACGGATCAGTCATCCAGGCAATCGGCGGAAAACAATATTTTGAATCATGCAGAGCAAGGCATATCAAGTCAAGCTTTTTCTCAGAACCCGCCGCAGCCGGCTGAAACAAGGAAAGCCGATGCAGTTCCTGAAATAGAAACCCCCAAAGATGATCATAAAATACCTGTTCAAGCCGAAGAACAGAAACCACTCTACTCTGAGGAAAAGATCATCGGCTTTCTTAATAATTGGATAGGCGCATGGAAAAATACAGCAGGGAAACAAGGAGATATGAATGCATACATGGCCTGTTATTCAAATTATTTTAATGCTGAAAATTTCACAAAGGATGGCTGGCAGGAGGATAAGTTTATTAAAAACAGCGCGAAAAAATGGATTGATGTGAAGCTGGAAGATGTAACGATAAAAGAAGCGTCCCGGGCTGATAGTGTGGAGGTCGGTTTTCTGCAAACATATCAATCCTCAAATTACGTTGACACGTCAAATAAAATACTTATCCTGAAAAAAGAAAAAACCGGATGGAAAATAATTTCCGAACGGTGACAGGTTGAGGGGACTGAACATTATTTCTCCAGTTTCTTTTTCAGCTTTATATTCTCCATCCTTACCCGTGCAAGTTCCAGTACTCTGTTGATGGTAAAGATTATACTGTCCTTTCTGAAAGGCTTGGTGATGAAGTCGGCAACACCCTTTTTTATTGCCTCATCGGATGTTTCAAGGGAACCATAGGCCGTGATGATGATCAGAGGAAGATCCGGATCCATCTCTTTAACTTCGTCAAACAGCTCTAATCCGTCCATGCCTGGCATTTTGAGATCGCTGATGACCAGATCATAATCGTTTTCCATAACCATTTTCAGCGCTTCGGACGGGTTGTTGGTCGTATCCACCTCGTAGTCTGTGTTATCCTCCATGATCATTCTCAACAGCATCAGCATATCGAGTTCGTCATCAACGACTAAAATCCTTTCCGGCATGATCTTCTCCTTTGATTATTCATTTCTCAATTTGTAATCGTTCAAAGAGGCCCTCTACTTGGCAGACTTCTCAGTATGGTAATCGTTCACAGGCGCTTCATCTGCACGCGATCAGTCCGACTCACATAGATTTTTTACTATAGTTCGCCGGCCTGGAGTTTATGCCCTTCAGGGTACACATATGGGGCACCTGTGAACGATTACCTCAATTTTTTTCATCTGCCACAGGTAGTAACACGGTATAAGTAGTCCCGGACTTTTTATCTTTTTCTTTGATTTGGCTTTTGACTTGAATATCCCCTCCAAACTTTTTCACAATGTCGTAGCTTACGGAAAGACCCAACCCTGTTCCCTCTCCCTTGGTGGTAAAAAACGGTTTAAATATCTTATCCATATTCTCCGGGGGTATGCCGTAGCCTGTATCAGTGAAGGATATATCGACCATATTATCATTAGTACTGTGTGCCGAGACGATCAGGATTCCCTCTTTTTCCATAGCTGCCACCGCATTGTTAATAATGTTCAGAAATACCTGTTCGAGTTGCCTGCCGTCCGCCTTCACCATGGGGAGAGTTTCTTCTATATCTGTTTTAAGGTCTACGTTTTTGGTCACCATGGTATTCATAACCACATTGACGACATTTTGAAGGTCGTCAACCACATCAGTCACTGTGGCGGTTTTTTTGGGAATCCTGGCAAAAGCAAGGAGATTTTCAACGATCCTCTTACAGTTGTTTCCCTGCCTTTCAATGGTCTCGAGAATTTCATACTCTTTGGAATCCTTGGGAGTCTTTTCCTGTAATATTTCCGTAAATCCCAGGATAATGGCAATAGGGTTGTTTATTTCATGGGCAACGCCGGCTGAGAGAGACCCCAGAGATGCCAGTTTTTCCGTGTGAAAGAGCTGTTCTTCCAGCCTTTTCTGTTCCGTGATATCCCGTGAGATCACCAGCACCGCATTTACCTTGTCCAGGTCTGTCCGCATAGCCCTGTATTTTGTGTCGAGCCAATATCCCTTTCCCCGGATCTTTACCTTTTCTTCCCGCAGAATCGTGTCCGAGGTTGCGAAAATTTTTGCAACAATCAAACTGACGCCATTATCGTTTTCATATTCGATAAAATTATTTATACTTTTGCCTATGATGTCCCCGGGCCGTTGTCCCATAAGTCCACTGCCATATTGATTGACGGATAAGACATCACAATCTCTGCCTATTGTATATATCAAGTCATCGGCCGAGTCTACGAGAGAGCGGCATCTTTCCTCGGAACATTTTAGTTTACAAAGATACTCTTCAAGGTCTTTGGTCTTTTCTTGTATTTCTTTTCTAAGGATTTTCCGCCAGGCCTTTTCGTTTGCAACGAAAAAGGCTGCTAATGCAATAACCACTGTGGCAACGAATGCACCCTGTGTTATAGATCGGTTCACGTACAGGGTATATATGAACGCGCCGGCCAGGAGAACCAGGATGACAATGGTCACAAGTCGGAGGCCTTGTTTTTGGGCAAAGTATTTGTATTTTTTCAAGTATTATTTTCCTTTTTGAGCGCCTGGCGCCTTAATGCGGTATATTAACGAATGACCTGATTCCTTTTAATATATCTTCATAATACCGGTTAGCCCTGGCTGCACTTGACATGCCCATGTCGAGTTGTCTTGTGTGGATTATGATGTGTCCTAATATCCTTAGACGTTCATTTATATAATCCTGATCATAGCCCTGCAGACGGGCAAAGAGTGAATCGTCCTTGACATCGATTCTAAAATCAAACTGTTGCAGCAGTTTTTCGATCAGGCGAACCCTTCTCACCTTTCTGTCGGCAGCGGCCGCGCCGCCTTTGAAGATAAAGCTTATATAGTTTTCATCAGGATTGTCGGCTACATACGCCTCCGTGGTTGAAAAGTGAAACCCGAGCCGGCTGCTCATGTTGCAAAAGTGCTTTGAGATGATGATATAATTTTTTTCGGCAAATCCTTTCCCGACCGCAGGCTCCATGCTGGGGTCCGTGGAGGCCGATAACATAACCGAAATAAAACCCCTGGCATCCACGGCAGGTGGGCCTTTCCACGGTATGGCCGTCATGCCTTCCCACAGGGCCCGCATAGGGATGGATTCAATCTCTTCATATCTGATTTTTTTACCTGTCACGCCTTTTTTAATACCATCTTCCAGGTCAAGAACCCACCACTGCATAGGCACTTCGCAGACCAATTGTTTGGTCGATTTGTCAGCAAAACGACTTACCCTGCTGAGATCAAACATGACCCGCAGAGAGACTTCATGGGCAAACCTCGTAATATCGTGAAGCGTCTTGCATCCTGCGGGACTGAAATTAAGGCCCCGGGGATCCGTCAGGTTCAAGGGGATTATTATTTGCAATATCTCTCGGAGTTGTTTTAAAACAGGAGACGTCTTAAAGGTATCATCACTCTCTTTTTTCATCAACAACTCTTCCACAACCCCTTCGTAGATATTGGCATAGACCGCATCTACGGTCACAAGCATGGAGTTTTTGAGGATTTTGGTGGCGTTTTCAGTATTAAGAATGGCCGGCACTCTGTACTCTCTGGCTACCGTAGCCAGATGCCCGAGGACGGTTCCGATGTCTGAGACAACAGCAGATGCTTTTTGAAGCGCCACCGCGAATTCAGGATGAGTGTGTCTTACCACCAGTACGCCATTGTCGGGAAAATCCGCCAGATCCTCTTCATGTTTGACGATATGGACGGGACCTGCCCCAACGCCGCGGCAGGCAATGGTTCCCTTGTCCAGGAGAATTTTGTGTCCCTTGAGCGCTGCCGACCGTTTCTTGTTGATCGGGGCTCCCGGAGATGCCACACGCAACGGCCGGGACTGGAGGAGATACAATCGACCCTTTTGATCCATGGCCCACTCCATATCCTGGGGTTGCCCGAAATAGGCCTCCACCTTGCGTGCACAGGAGGCAAGCTCATAGATTTGCTCATCGCTCAGGCAGGGTTTTCCAAGCAATTCTTCGGGTACCGGGACTTCCTCTGTGTCACCATTCGCTCCCCCGATCAGCATAACTTCCTGCAGTCCCGTCTCTTCGATTGTGATCTTTCTTGTCCCGTCTCCGAAAACCCTGTAGTTGTTTGCGGGCACCACGCCTCCCACTGCATATTCTCCGAGCCCCCATACTGCATTGAGCAATATCGCATTTGTCTGCGGGTTCCCTGGATCACGGGAGTACATAATACCGCTGGCCCTGGCCTGTACCATGGCAATCACACCCACGGCCATGGCCATTTCTTCGACATGGAACCCCTTGTCCTTGTAATAGAAGAGGGCTCGAGGCGTAAATTGGCTGGACAGGATATTTTTGTATTGGGTCAGGATATCCTCGGCCGGAACATTCAGGGCGGTTTCATACTGGCCTGCAAAACTGGCCATCATGTCTTCGTGGATTGCGCTGCTCCGGACAGACACCCTAAGGTTTTCCTCCCCGGCCTCTTGACACAAGGCCCTGTATGCGTCAAGGATGGCCCCTTCAATCTCTTGCGGTATTTGTCCGTTTTTAACCATTTCCTGCATTTCGTGGCTTGCGGAAGTTAATTCGTCATAATTGCGGATGTCAAGCTTGCTCGTTCTTTCATTTAATATGTCCTGGATCTGGTTATGGCGGGCAAAGGTCTGGTAGGCACAGGTGGTTACCACGAACCCGGGGGGAACAGGAAGGCCCAGGGCATTGGCAAGCTCGGCCATGTGGGCAAGCTTGCCTCCAGCCGAGGCCACGCTCTTTTTTCCGAGTTCCTTTAGTTGAAGGACCGGATCGGTCTTGGGAATGGCCGTCTTGGCGACAAACCGCTTTCTGATCATCTCATCAGTCTTTTGAAATGGAAGGATCAGGCCCTTGTATTTATTATCTCCCAGGACATTCAGGTTGTCGATTATACTCTTAACCCCATCGGACATAGCCTGATAGGAAGAGAGGACATAGGCCCTGTCAAAGACAAAGTCTCCACTCGCCTTTTCCTGCATATCGGCCATGGTCATGAGTACTTCATTGTTGCTTTTAAGGACTTGGCGAAAGGCGTTAAAGCGTTTTATAAAAAGCGCTTTTTCATTTTCTTCTTTAAGGGCTTTTTGTTCCCTTCTTTTTTTGAAAAAATTAAACACAGGCCGAAACTCCTTTGATAGCGCCTATTGTTATATGATTTAAGTTGGATAATTTGTGCAAGTTGCTATTTTAAGACAGAATTATTTGAAATTTTTTTCTTCCCTGTATTCGATAAATTGTAAAATCGCGATCTATCGTTGCAATGGTATTAAGATTGAGTTTTTCGGCCAGATAAACGAGACATGAATCAGCAAAATCCATTGGCAAATCGCGATATTTTATTGTTAATTCTTTTATCCTTTCGAAATCATCTCTTTCAATATTGTGAATTTCGACTGCTCCCCTATGTACCCATTCAAGAAAATCTATCTGCGCATTTCTATTAAAATCTAATAAATGCAGAGTTTCCGTGATTGATGCAAGGGTTGTAACTAATGGATATTTGGTTGTTTTAATAAAATTAATAGCCTTATGATGATATTTATCTGATGCATCAAAAAGGGCTATTAACGGGCCGGAATCTATAAGGATTTGTTTCATTTTCTTTTGGCCTTGAGTTTATTTTTTATCAGCTCCTTCCTGTTAGTTGACAGGTTACTAAGGCCACTTGAATATTTACCAAATAAATTTTCACCAATCTCCCAAGCATTTGGCTTTCTAAGCTTGTTTATATAATCATGAATACTCTTGCGAATTAATTCCGATTTAGTTATTCCAAGATATTTTGCTGTATTATTAAGGTCTTGTTCTAGTTTTGAATCGAGTCTTAATGTGATCATCTTGCCACCTCCGTATTACACAATGTAATGCAGAGCGATGGATGTGTCAATTTTTTTTGCCATATCGTCAGGGCTAACAGGCCGACAAAGGAGCGCAGCGGATTTGCCGGCCCTTGTTCAGCCCGTGGTCAGGCGCAGTACGCTCATTGTTCCTGGTTACGCCTCCGATACATGAACATATCAATATGATTAACCTGTTTAAGTAACAAATTCATGATCTTAAATCCGCTGAATATATCGGTCGGTTAATCAAACCAGCCCTGAAAAGGCAAGAAAAATCGTGGTAAACAGGTAAATGGGAAAAGAAAAATTCAGAGGTATGGCCTTTTGATCGGCCTGACGGAAGAGACGCGGAAAGGGTTTTGAAAAAAAGTTGAGGCGAGCGCGGTCGCGCTCGCCTCAACATGCCTGGTTTTCACACAGGATAATGTATTAAATTAATGTGACAGCTTAAGGCCCCATCCTTCAAACATGAACATGATGGCAAAGCCGTAAAACAGGGTATAGGCCACATAAAAAATCAAGGAGAAGAGCACAATGCCGAGCTTGTCCTTGATGTTCTGCGGTTCGATCGTATAATAGTTATACGAGGTCTCAACCGCCTTTTTAACCACATCGGAGAGTATCTTGGCCTCTTCGAATTTTTTCTGTTCTTTCAGGTCTTTGTCCATTGCCTTAAACGACTTCCACCAGTTATAAACGACCTGCCTCTCATCGTAACCGTGCCTGCCTTTGATTTCCTCTCCTTTATTATAGTACATGGAGTCTGCATCAACAAGACTGGCTGCCATGATTTTGCCAAAGTCGCCGTTGACCTTAAGCTCATTATCGGATGCGGTTACATTGCAGCCGGCCGCTTCATAAAGTTTCAAGGTCTGCTCGGCCTGTGCACTGTCCGCCATGGCAAGCGTTACTTCCACTTCCTTGCCCATGTACGCGTTGGCATTTTCCTTGACAACAGGAATATAATAGGCGGATCCCTTTGAAATGGAGTTATAGAGATCGTCTAAGTATTGCAGAGCGTTTTGTCCCTTAAAAAGAGGCATGAATATGGCGACCAGAACGGCGATGAAGATCGCCATCATAATAAATCCGCCAAAAAATTCTTTTTTATGCTCAATCATGCTGCCACCTCCCCTTTAAGTCTTCCGATATTTTTCAGGAACGTGCCGATAACCCAGACACCGAAGCAGCCGATAACAATGAAGAATGCATATACCCCGAAGGATTCCAAACCGTCGGCCATCCCCTTTGATATGGAAATTACGTCCATCTGATTCAATTTTGACGGCAGCGCGAAAATCCGGTTGACAAAGCCGGCTATAACGGCCAAGGCGTAAAACCCGCGGATCGTGATACCGGGCACAACCTTTGTTACCAAGGCCCCGATCTGGATGCCGAGCAGGGAACCTAAAAGCATTCCCATGGCCAGTGTGTAGAAGATGAAACCATAGACCGCATACTGGCTGATAGATGCATATCCGGCCGTAAATACGATCTGAAAGATATCCGTTCCAACCGTGGTCATGGATGAGACGCCGAGGACATAGACGAATATCGGGAATGTCAGAAAGCCGCCGCCGACTCCCATGATTCCGGCCGCAAGCCCGACAAGAGAGCCGCTTAATACCAGAAACAACCATGATATGCCGCGTCCGCCCGGGGTGAAGTCATGATCGAATTTTACCATCGGGGGTATTTTGATGGACTGCAGCTTTTTAGGAAGCGCGCCTAATTCCGCGCCTTCGGTTTTTTCCCCGCCGCCGTGTGCGTCGCCAGTATCCCCTGACTTTCTTGCCTTGAGAAAATCGAGCAAGGCGTAGCACCCAAGGAAACCAAGCATCAGGGAATATATGGTTGTGATAAAGGCATCGCTTAAGACCGGATTAATCTCATAGAGAAATCTGTTCAATAATCCGCCCGCGGTCGCTCCAAGGATCGCGCCGATAACAAAAACAAATGCCAGGGGCACGGAAACGTTTCCAAGTTTTCTATGGATCACGCTTCCCATTATAGCCTTGGCAAAGATGTGAAACAGGTCGGTTCCCACGGCCAGGATGCCTTTGATGCCTGCGCTCATAAGGGCCGGCGCAATGATAAATCCGCCGCCCGCTCCGATGCACCCGGTGATCAGGCCTGCTCCCAGGCCTATACCAATGGATACGGCAAAGATGAAACCATTGTAAAAGGCGGGACTATAAGCCTTTTTTCCGCCCAGAATTTCCGGCAGGGTGCCTCCGATCTGGTCGGCAAAAGCAATCCCCCCGATGATAATGGGAACGAGCAACAGGCCTAGTATTACAAGCCGTTTTCGGTCCCTAACTATTGTGTTTGCGTTGTCAATTTCCCATACGGCCATGGCTCTGGCGCCCATCATCATAAATTGGCCCCACTGTTTAAAAAAACTCATGGTAATATTACTCCTTCTCTCTCCATTTCTTCGTATATGAGTAAGCAACTCACCACCCAGACATAGTCAAAAAAACCTGTTTGTTTCAGTTATGCACCTCCTTATTTTTTTAAAAATTTATCTTTTATCAAAAAAATAATCTTTTTAACGGACGAACCAGCATAAATGAATAACCCTTAAATAGCAATCCAAATTTCATTTTGAACAAGAAAAGAAAAAGGGAAACGCGCGGCAGGCAGTCCGTAACGACGCGAAATATGATGTATCGAAAAAACAAAGTTTCTGTCCATTTGTTAGAGATTATCAGTTTGTAATTATGTTCTAAAACTCAAGTACATAAACAATAGGAAACTGCCGGAGGTTTTATTTCTATAATCGCTTGCGGTTTACATAAGATCATGAACAAAACTCTTTTTCTGTTCGTTATATTAATAATCGTGATTGCCCAATCTGCCTGCGGCAGACAGGATACGGATGAATCGCCACAAGATGACGTTATTCAAATCACCGTGTGGTTTCATTCGGGACAAGAAAGCGAACGCGCCGTTATTATGGAAGAACAGGTAATTGAGCATTCGCCATCTCTCAGTCTCATCCAATCTCAGGTAATAGATATTATACATCCCAAGGGTTGATATTTTTTGTCAATTGTAACGTTATTCTAAAATTCGTGTTACTTATTCTAAAATTTGTGTTACTTGTTTCAAAATTCGTGTTACTAATTCTAAAATACGTGTTACCAATGTTTTTATTGCTTTCCGGAATCTGGTTAAAAAAGATCGAATTATTTTGACAAGACCCAACCGGCTTTGGGGGAAGGGGGGTGATACATAGATAATTCCGTGGGTTTTTTTTAAATAGACAACACCTTAAAAAAAGGAGGAGTAAAACCAATGAAAGCCAAAGTATTAAAAGCAAAAGTATTGTGGAGCTTAACCCTGACGACAACGGTGATGCTGGTGATGGTTGCGGCAAGCCGGGCAACCGTTCCTCCGCCCCCGGTGAATCAAATCATCGGTCTCCCGGACGGCGTTTTCAACGACTTGGTTGAGGCCGGATGCCGGGCCTGTCATGAAGACCCGAATATTGTCAATCCCGGAACGTTACCGGATCGGCACCATCTCCTTGTGGGAGAGGTGATCATCGATCCAACGGCCGCGCCTCACGGAACCCCCGGAGATATCTATGAGTGTCTGAGCTGTCATGAACTGCAATATGATTCTGATACCGGTGGCTATGTGCTCGTCAGCTTCAGAGACTGCCTCCTCTGTCATCAGCAGATTCCCGGGGAGGCATCTGTTCATCACATGACTGCAAAAGCAGAAGAACAGGACTGTAAGGCATGTCATGGTCCCATTGATAACCCTCTCGACGGCCATTACATTCCGGATTATCCGGTTTCCATGGTGACCCCGTATCCGGGCTTGGGGACAGGTGTAGACGGTAAGGGCGGCTGCGCGTTTTGTCATGCCGAGGGCACCGATGATGCGACCGGCATACCGGTCTTTGACAACAGCGTAACCCACCACAGCACTGGAATCGGCTGGGGGGTTATACCCGGATCACAACTCGGTTGTAGTTTGTGCCACGATATGAATTCCCCTGCCCCTGCGAACGTCCGGCGTTGCGAAGTTTGCCACGGAGTAAACTCGCTGCATAACATCCAGGCGGATTCGGATGGGAACGGAGTCAATCCAGGCGAGGAAGAGCCGTGGTATGGCCATATCGGCAACAATATCGACTGTAATGGGTGCCACGCGAATGCGCCGATCGTTGCTTCGATACTACCCGCCAGCCCTATTATTCCGAATATCAGCGGTCTGAGCCGATCCACTGTAACGGCAGGGGTTGAGACATCTGTTACAATAACCGGTTCAGTATTTATCAATGGCGTGTATTCCTCTGTTGTCAGCCTTACGGCTTTCGACTGTACCGAAACCACCTTGACACCGCTGGAAATTTCCGGGACTTCGATGGTGGTGACTATTCCCGCCGATCTGGCTTGCGGCAACTACGCCGTGCGCGCGGTCAAGGAGACCCAGGTGAGCAACTGCGTCAATATTTCCCTGGTACCGGACGTGGTGATCACCTCGGTCGACCGGGGTATAGGGACTGCCACCATTGCCGGCAGCGGCTTCTGCGATTACGTAAATGCAACCGACTCCGGAACCGGTGTTTTCATGACCACAACCAAAACCATCGGCAAGGGCAGGAGAGCAACCACGGTGACGACCACCGAGCCCTGCCCTGTTGCTTCGTGGAACGATACCGAGATCGTGGTTGAATGTGGTACATCCAGCGGAACCATTGAGGTGTACAGCGTCTACGGCAGCACCTCTATTGACGTTGTGGGTGACGAGCCTGTCAGACCTGTAAAAAGGCCAAGAAAGAGGTAAGGAACAGAGAGGAAATTAATTGAGCAAAATTACGCTCAGCTTTAGGTTAGATTTGGTCGGATAGATTGAACAGGTAAGCGAAGACTCCGAAACCGCAGGCGTAGCAGAGCTACGTTGAGGATTTTGTGATTGAGATCCGGCCGAAGATGGCCTAAAGATGAGATGGAATTTTGTTCAATTTATTTACGACCTGTTCCTAAAGTACCTTCACGAAAATATTTTCTAAGGCGGGTGATACCCGCAACCCAAATTTTTAAAAATTGCTTTGTCCAGTAAATCCGTGTCACCTCGCTTTCAGCTTATGTCAGCGGGGTGCGCCAAAAAATTTCTTGTTTTTTTTGACAGGGTTTCAGGAGTAAGGTACTAAGGTACTAATAAGGAACAGCGGGGAGCCGGCTGTTTTGGTTCCCCGCTGTTTTTAATCTCAGAAGTCAAAGGTGACGTCTAAAGTAATGAAGTTTACCATCACGTCTTTCACAGGCAAATATTTCTTTATGGCGCTGGCGCTGTTCCTGTCTTTCATTTGCCTTAGCCCCCCGGCGGCTGTTTCGGCGGAGGAACGTTCGGTTATCGTAGGATTTCATCACAAGCCGGGCCCGTCTGAACAGACGCTGATTCATGCTTCTGGTGGCAGCATTCATCGCACATTCCGCATGATTCCCGCCATAACCACAAGGGTACCGGAGCATGCCTTGGCCGGTCTATGTCGTAACCCTCATGTTGAATACGTAGAAGAAGACTCAACCGTCAGCATAATAGATCCTTATTATTTAACTGCGCTCTCAACAGATCTTCCCGACGGCAGCGGTTTTGAGTACGAAAACTCCTGGGGCGTTCAGCATATCGGATGTGAGGCGATTCATAACCTCTATACAAAGGGCAGCGGAATCAAGATAGCTGTAATTGATACGGGCATTGATTACACACATGAAGACCTGTCCGGCAATTACTGCGGTGGGTATGACATCATTTTTAACGATGATGATCCCTTTGATGATAGCTGGAACAGCCACGGTACGCACATGGCCGGCATTATCGCGGCCGAGGCAAACGGGATCGGGGTAGTGGGGGTGGCCCCTGAAGCCTCGCTTTATGCAGTCAAGGTAATGGACGGCGCCGGTTTTGGTACTCTAAGCGGTATAATAGCCGGGATCGAGTGGGCAGTAGATAATAATATGGACATTGCCAATATAAGCATCGCAGGTCCTGATTCACAAGCACTTAAGGATGCCTGTGATGCAGCCTGCGATGCAGGGTTGCTGTTGGTTGCAGCGGCTGGAAACACATATGGTGGAAACGTCACCTATCCGGCTGCGTATGACTCAGTGATAGCTGTGACCGCCACGGATCAGGAAGATCAACCCGCTGATTCCGCCCCTCTCGGCCCGGAATTGGAATTGGCCGCCCCAGGGGTAAACATACTTTCCGCCGCAAAAAACGACGGTTATGCTGAATTAAGCGGCACCTCCCAGGCAGCCTCCCACGTTACCGGAACGGCGGCCCTGATGATGTCGGCCGGGATGGTGAACAACCACGACATACGACAGAGGCTTCAGGCGACCGCAATCGATCTTGGAGATGATGGTCCTGACAATCAGTATGGGTATGGCCTCCTGGATGCCGCAACCGCGGCAATCCCTGATGTGGTTATCGACCTGGTCACTCTTGCCGAGGGAACAGGCAATATCATCGGTAGCGGCTTCGGCGATTACATGGATACCGAAACAGGTGCTTTCGTGACCACGACCCAAACCATCGGCAAGGGCAGGAGAGCAACAACCGTGATGACCACCGAGCCGTGCGCTATCATCTCATGGACCGACACCCAAATCGTGGTTGAATGTGACGCAACCTCTGGGACCATCGAGGTTTACAGCGTCTACGGCACAGCTTTTTTTGACGTTGCTTGCAACGACAGACCGGTGAAAAGACCCAAAAAGCGCAAGAAGTAGTTATGATCAAGGGTATGATGCGTAAAATCATAGAACAAGCAGATATTGAGAAAAGGGACAAAAGCGAAAAGGAATCGCGACAAATTATATTTTTGTTCGCCCGGTTTTGTCTTGCTTTAATTGTGTCTTTTGCCTTACCGCATAGCGGAATATGCAGTGATGGGAAAACCCCCAATGATAACTTGGTGAAAATCGTGGCAAAGGTCAACGGTGAGCCGATTTATGAAAGTCAGGTGACCCATGAGGTCGATAAGCAACTGCAAAAATTTCAAAAGCACGGAATGCGTGGTTTAAGGCCGGAGCTGGAAAATAAACTAAAAAAGAATGCCTTGAACAAAATAATCGATCAGCATATTCTGGTACAGGCAAGCCGGAGGGCGGCCATAGCAGATATTGAGAAGAGGGCCGGGGAAAAATTGGAGTCTTTGAAAGGGGATTTCGCATCAAAAGAGGAGTTTCAACAATATCTGAAGGCAAAAGGGATGACTGCCAAAAGCCTGATGACATCCACAAAGCAAAGAATCCGGATGAACGAGTATCTGAAAAGCCGGGGGTTGGCCAAGCCGCATGTCCCTGAAGAGGAAATAAAAAAGTTCTATGAGCTAAAAAAAGACGGCTTTAAGAGGAAAGAGAGCGTCATGGTGAGCCACATCCTGGCCAGGGTGGCAAAGGATACTGAACCCGCGGAAAGGCGGAAAGCCGGGGAAAGGGCGAAAGATCTCAGGCGGAGAGTTGTTGCAGGAAAGGATTTTGCCGTGATTGCCGGGAAATACTCGGACTGTGCCCGCACAAAGCAGGCCGGCGGCGACCTGGGATATATCAAGAGGGGTTTCATGCCCCCGGGATTTGACGAGGTTGCCTTTACCTTAAACAAGGGTGAGGTGAGCAAAGTAATCGAGACGGAGTTTGGCTATCACATCATAAAAGTGGTCGATAAAAAGCCTGCCGGCTATGTGCCGATCGAGGACGTCAAAGATTTCATCAAAAAGTATCTACAAAAAGGAATATTACGCGAGAAGATTGCGTTACATACAAAGGAACTGAAGCAGAAAGCCAAGATAGAAATATTGTAACCGTTCACGGGTTCAGAGGTTAAAGGTTGGGTGCAATACAAAAAAGTGACACCGGTAAGATAATGTAAATATTGCGCTAATCAGTCTCAACATTAAGGGCACCGTGCCGTGAACGTACACGTAAACGAAATTAATAAGACCACGAAAAATTAGATGTTTACAAAATTTTTATACTTACACGTATTGTTTCAATGTTTACGAAGTTATGCCAAATACGTTAACGTGTACGTTCACGAGCACGAGCACGTTTAACATAACACTGCGAACAAGCCAAACATTAACTTGTCATTTTTTTGTATTGCACCCTCAAACAAAGGTTAAGAGTTTAACGAACCAAGTAACACTTTGTTTTTGAACAGAAACATAAAAATCTAATAAAGGAGAAAACAGGTGAGAAAGTTAACAGTTATTGGAATTATGTTTTTAATGGTTTTGGTCACCGCCTTTGGCGGAACTGCTGATAAGGCAGCGGCAGAAACGTACACTTATTCTTCGTCATTCAGCGAACCAGTCACAATCCCTGATAATGATGATAATGGCACTGAGCTGACAATTAATGTCTCTTGTAGCTTTATTATTGATAACATGAGCGTAACGCTAGACATTGAGCACTCATGGGTAGGTGACTTGGGGGTCCTTGTTGAGGCCCCAACAGGGGATTTCCTTTGGCTCACAGATCAGGATTGGTGGAACGCTAACAAGCTGGCCCAAGGGGAAGAATACATGTTTACCGACAGCGCCTCGGATCATCTGCCCGTAAAGGAGTGGCCTCATGGTTATATTATTTCTGGCGGCAGCTATCTTCCTGACGACGGCCGTGGTGTTACTTTCGCTTTGAGCTTTAAAGGTCTCAACGCCATAGGCGATTGGAAGCTGTGGCTCTGCGACGACTGGGTGGATTGCGAGGGCGCACTGTACAGTTGGAAGTTGGATTTTGAGGGGGTGCCTGCTAGCCCCATCCCGGGAGACTTTGGACCGGACGGTGATGTGGATGGCTCAGACCTGGCGGAATTCGCCGGGGGCGGAACCGGCATTAGTTTGCAAGAATTTGCAAAGAATCTGGGGAAAACGGGTTATTTGTAAGAAGGGGGTTAGTACCTTAAATGACTATCAATTGCTCGGATAGTTGTTTACTTATTTAGAATGTCCCCTGAATTTGTCCCCATGTTGACATTTTTTGTCAATAGTAGCATTATTTTGTAAAATACATAACACCAAGGTTTGCATTTCAAAAGGGATCTCCTGCTGGAGCTTACCATGGTGTTCGAGTTGACTTGAAAAAAGAGAAAGGAGAAAAGAGGAATGAAATCAAGGAAAAGGAACTGTACGGTTACCCTGATTTTTTTGGGTGCATTTTTTCTTTTTGCAGAAATTTGTGCTTTTGGCTGTGGATTTGAGGAATACCGGGAGATAAATTACACCAAGGAGATGGTGCAGGCCATGAACGCCGCCTTTAAGGCGCGTATCGAATTGGGCCTGGAAAAAGGTGACGAAAAAATTCTTGTCCTGACCAATGCCTCATACGCTACGGTAAGCGGCAAGACTACCGAATCCTTTCTGGATATTGTCTCCAATGTCACTGCATGCTCGATGGGCACACAAAGCCTTTTGGTGGTTCACACGCCGCACGCCAGACCCTTATGGTGTGCATTATACAGAAAGGATACAGGCAAAACCGTGTTTATCAAGTGGAAGGGAAACGGGTTTCAACAGCAGGTCCTCAACGTTTCTCCTGATAGAATTTTGAGTAGTGAGGCTTGGAAGACTGCCGCCGGCGGACTTATCGGCACGGAGACCCTTTTTTCCGTGGTAACCATTAGCAATTCCTGGTCCGCCGGAGTATCCCGGTGCCTTTTAAAGAGCGCAGAATTCCATAATCATATCTGCCCGGGGCTAAACGCGGGCTGTCTTTTGGCGGAACACTTGAACAGGAATTATCCTCTGCGCAGAGCCGAACAATATGTCTTTTTGGCAGCACCGCCCACTTGCGCCAGCGACGTCCTGCAAGTTATGTATGACGCCACGGTCGGGAAAAAAGGGACTTTTGCCAAACTGGTCGGCAAGGAAAAGTTGAAAAAATATGCGGGAGACCTGTGGTTTGATGGCATGCCCCTGTCTCCGCTTCCCACCATTGCCATTCGTGTGAGCAAGAGTTCGAACTCCTGTGAGGGAGTTGTCCTGGGCTTTGACTGGAAGAGCCTGTTTAAGGATACCGGTGTGGAAAGTCAGGATTTGGCTCCTCCCGGAGGGCAATCCAATCCATTGTATTTTGTCTCCAGGGCCATTGTGTCCATCAAGCTTGCTTCCATGAAACTGGATGACAAGCTCAAATATGTGAGGGACGTCAAGAGGTTTTTCGGCCAGGCTGCCATGGTTCAGAAAATCACCGGTGAAGGGACGGATCCCTATGCCGTTATTTGGAATATGTAGTCGAAGTCTTTCTATAACCTTGAATACTGAAAGAAACGAAAGGTGTATTGAATGAAACACAATGTTTTGCTTTGGACAGGCATGGTCTGGCTTTTTTGCTTGTTTATTTCCACTCCATGCATGGCGCACAGGGTAAATATTTTTGCATGGGTGGAAGGCGATACTGTTTTTACAGAGAGTTTTTTTTCAGGTGGCGCTAAATCCATCTGTTCCCGGATAGATGTCTTTGACCCGGAAGGGGAAATGTTATTAACCGGAAACACGGATAACGAGGGGAGATTTTCTTTTAAGATACCCAAGAAAACGGATCTCACGATCGTGCTCAATGCCTCCGAGGGTCACAGGGCTGAATATATACTCTCTGCCGGTGAAATGACCGGGTTAAAAAGTTCCATACATGATAAGGGTGGCAAACAATCCGCTGAAATCGAGGAAGGAGAGGAGGAAGTAAGTGATGAGAAATAAATTATTTTTTGTAATTGCAATTTGTTATGCCTTGTTAATATCTTTATCTTTACCAAGTAATTTGATAGCCGGCGATGAGAAGGCCGATGTATACGTGTTGGAAGAAATTACGGTTAAAGGCGAACTGATCCGTCCTACTAAACAAACGGGCGATTCTCTGTACACAGGAAGCTCGATAACAAGAAAAGGAATTGAGCTTTTAGGCACACCTGCGGAAACAAGCATCTATAATGCACTGAATATCCTCCCGGGTATTAATGTGGAGAGCTTTGACCCTTATGGTCTGAGTCGTTCATATTCACGTGTAAGGGGATTAAAAGACATGTATATCGGGATGACGGTCGAGGGTATTCCGAATTACGGCATTATGCCTATAGGGGCGCGGGAGTATATATATGATACAGAGAACATAGAAAGCGTCAGCCTGTACAAAGGAGCAAGTCCTGCCGACCTGGGAACAGGCTCCGGCAACAGGGGCGGCGCAATAGAATTACAGCTGAGAAGACCGGAGAACAAGATCGGGGCTGAGATAATTCAGAGTTTTGGTTCGGATGATTTTATGAGATCGTTTTTAAGGGTCGATTCAGGAAAGTTGCCGACAGGAACAAAGCTCTTTGCATCATATTCTTATTCGCAAGCCGATAAATGGAAAGGAAAAGGGGATCTTGGTCCGAGGGATCATATTACACTAGGATTAAACCAGGATCTTGGTAAGAAAGGAAATCTGGATATCTTTTTCAATTTTAATGAAATTGAGAGGCATACTTTCCAGAGTCTGGCTTACCAGGAAGCCAGACATATAGATACTTATTACGACAAGTCGTTTATATCGGATCTTTCCGGCGACGCCAAAAAAAATACAGACTATTATGACTACAATCGCGAAAAATTGATAAACAGAGACCTTATGTCAATTATCGATTTTGACATTTCTGAAAATGCTCACCTCTCTTTTAAACCATATCTTTCCAGTGAAAACGCAAGCCAGATGGGAAAATCCCAATTCCCGGTTTCAGGGTTAGGCAAGACACCGGGCATACTGGACAGAACCAGAGATTTGAAACGATATGGCATTATTCCGGAGGTAAATGTTGAAATTTCAGACCTTGAGATAACTGCCGGTTACTGGTTTGAATCTCATGATCTGGAAAAATATGTCAAGAAATATATCACTCCCGGCAACAGGTTAGAGTACAAGGGATACCTGTATTATTCAGAAAATGAAGGACACGGAGAAATACACAGTCCTTATGCAAAGGTATCTTATAAATCGGAAAAGTTCAGATTCCAGGCAGGACTGAAGTATTTTTATTATGAGGAACCGGCAAGCACAGGATGCACTACTGATGCAACACTGGAATTAAGAGCAGACCCTGATATCAGCTTAAAGGCAACGGATTATGATGAGTTTTTACCCACAGTCGGCCTTGGCTACCAGTTTAACGAGAATATTGAAATGTACGTCAACTATGGCAAAAATTACATGAGACCTTATGCTTATGTCCCGGTTACAACGACTTATGTAAGCAATAAACCATCATTTAAAGCTGCCGGTATGACATTACAGGATATTTTTGATAAATGGAAGATGGAAACATCAGACAATTTCGATATCAGTTTCAGGTACCATGGTAAATTTTTCTCAATAGCCCCCGTGGCTTTTTATAGCAAACACCATGACATGCTGGTCAAGGTCGATGACCGGAACGTAATTAATAAAAAAGGCAGCCCTGTCAGTTATCATCAGAATGTCGGCGATGCCACCTCTTATGGTTGTGAACTGGAAGTGAGTTTTTATCCATTGAAAGATTTAATCTTTTATTTTAGCCCTAGTTACACCAATATGAGTTTTGACGACGACTTTAGAACAGATAACAGTATCCTGAAGATCAAAGGCAACCAGCTCCCCGACACCCCGGAATGGACTATAAAATCAGGCTTGATTTACACAATCGGCGATTTTGAGATAAGTCCGGCAGTCAGATGGATTGATAAAAGGTATGGCGACGCCTTGAACCAGGAAAAAATTGATGATTATGCTGTCGTTGATTTGGGTATAAAGTACTCAAGAAAAAATTTCTTTTGGCTAAAAGAAGCAAATGTTCGGTTTGAAATAAAGAATTTACTCGATGAAAAATATGTCGGCGCAATCTATGCGAGCGATACCGAGACTGATGTGGATTACTATGCCGGTTCACCCTTTACAGTAATATTCAGTATAGGTGCAAAGTTTTAGTGCCTTGCATCCCACACGGCGCTTTCGCTTGCGTAGGTTGCTCGACTTCGCATGACCTGAGCTGATAAGAATTTGCTGATGAAGATGATCTTCATCTCGGCATGGCATTTTGGACATTCTAAAGGATCCACATCCCACACCTTCTTAATGTGCCGCGAAGCAAATGCCCTTGGGGTGCACTCCCTCCACGTCTTAGACGGCAGCCGGCGTGGTTTATATGATGAAACGTTAATCACCTCTACTTCTTTCGGTGTTGTCGTGGAATCATGATCCGTTTCCCGCTACGCCTCTTTGCCCCGCTCGCCCCTGGCCCTCCTGTTCGAATAAAAACCATAGTAACGGAGGCTACCCACTTAAAGCGGGACATTTAGTAAATTCAACCATTTACCCAATACTAGATATTACCTTAATTTTGTTTGAATATTTATCAAAGTCTCTACATTACGTACTATAAAAGTGTCCCGCCTTATGGCGGTAGCCTGAAAAAGCAATAGATATACTGATCCGGAGAAGAAAGGAAGTTGAGTCCGAGTTATAACTCACCCGAATGGCGCCAAGGCCGTAGCGCATAATGACATTAGCAATATAAGGTGTTGACCTTAAAGTTGTTTTTATTTAATATAGTAGAAAATTAATCAAATAGATTGTCAGCGTATAGTAGCTGTTGCCGTCTTGCCTAATAAACGGTATTAATTGGAGATTAATTTGAGCGACTACACCGTCTTTCCAAATGCACCCATTACAGAAGCTGTTATAGAAATAAAAGCTCAACTCCCTGAGGAAACGGATCTTAAGAGCTTAGAGAGTTTTCATGATCATATAAAAAACCGTTTCCCCGAGAAACAAGAACAACGTTTTCTAAAGGCCGACTTCAAGTTATCACAGAAAGACACGCCCCTCACTCTTCCAACTAAAACCGGCACGCAGGGATACCTTTTTCATTCACGCGAAGAAAAAAAGGTGGTACAATTAAAAATAGACGGTTTTGCCTTCAACAAACTAAAACCGTACGAAAACTGGGACCTGTTCCGTTTTGAAGGACGTAACTTGTGGGAATTGTATTCCGAAATAGTTAACCCTGTTAAGGTCATAAGAATTGGCTTACGATATATAAACCGTATCGAAGTTCCACTACCTTTTAAAGACTTTAGTGAATACCTTTTAACTAATCCTCAAATAGCACCTCAACTCCCTCAGGAAGTCTCCCACTTTTTTATGCGACTTGAGGTTCCAAACCCTGACATTGAGGCAACTGCCATTATAACTCAGACTATGGACAAGCCGACCAAAACCCAGAGATTGCCTCTAATCCTCGACATAGATGTATTTCGAATAACCGAATATGTTGGAAAGACAGAAGAAATGTGGAAGGCTTTCGAAAAACTGCGTGATTTTAAGAATGATATTTTCTTTAACAGCATAACTAAAAAAGCAAAGGAGCTGTTCCGGTGAGTCATCCATGTAATATGTATTTGGAACCAGATGGAGGTCTTGGATTTTTGCCAGAGATTAGTAGTGCTGTCGGTGACGAATCAGACGTATTAAAGCAATTATTAAAGAACGTAATTGATCATTTTAGGACACCGATTTCAAGACAATGGGCTGATCCTGCCACAAGATTTTTCAGACTCAAACAAGAGTGGGAAGAGGTTACAGAAATGCTCTCATCAATTACTGAGATTGCAACGTACCCGGCTTATCAGCAAATTATTGGGATGGGGACGATTGCTATCCCCTTCATAATGCATGAATTGGAGAACAGGCCAGCCCATTGGTTTTGGGCATTGAAATCAATCACCGGGGAAGATCCTGTCCCACCAGAGAAAAGGGGCCGAATAGGAGAAATGGCCAAAGCGTGGCTCATTTGGGGGAGAGAGCATGATTATATAAAATGAGCAACTACAATATCGAAAAATCGTTTCCTAAACTACAGGCTGGAGGGTACAAAATTACAAGCCCCGATACAGTCGATTATAACTGTATAGCTTGGGCTGCGGGCGACACCGAGGCTTGGTGGTGGCCCGACCCACTAAATATGTATTATTGGCCCATTGGAGTTTCACGAGCCGAAACCCTGGAAGGCTTCATAGAAGCATTTGCAACTCTGGGCTTTACTCTGTGTGATGTCGCGGAATATGAGAAAGGTTTTGAGAAAGTGGCCATATATGTTGACACCAGCGGTAAGCCAACTCATGCCGCAAGACAATTGAGTTCTGGACTGTGGACAAGTAAGTTGGGGAAATTACAGGACATCGCACACGATATTGACGGAGTTTCCGGCGACCTGTATGGGGCTGTTGCTGTTATCATGAAGAAACCCAAGTGAAAGGTATCCATCTGTTTTCTTCTGTTAAGCAGGTAAAAGTCATTGAATGTCAAAATCTTATGGACACTTTCCACGTCCTTGACACATAATACGATTTTGTCATACTTTGAAAAAGTAGATTCATATCTATTATATTGTGGAAGTCGGTAATGGAAGCTCACGAGAAACAGCCCGAAGAAAATCAGGGAAGTGCTAAGGATATAAAGCCATTCCGCACCGCAAGTATTATGGTAAACAGGGTTTGCAACCTTAAGTGCCGACACTGCGACATACCGGAGCGTTACACAAGCAAAGGCAAGATGCTCTTAACCGATAACTGGGTTGAGGTTATCAGGAAACTCGATCAAATGTTGGACCTTGAATTGATTGCAGTCTCTGCCAGGGAGCCCCTGATGCCGGGCGCAACCAGAAAAAAAACCCTTAAAATAGTTGAAACCGCAAAGAGATTGGGAAAGATCGGTGGGATTGTGACAAATGGTACCTACCTGAAAAATTCTCTGACTGAATTTAGCGCTTCGGGACTTGTGCTGGACTACCTTGATGTCTCCCTTGAAGGTCTGAGGGAGATTGACGATGACATCCGGGGAAACGGGCATTTTGAGAAGGTGATGGCGGCGATAAATGATGAACGGCTTATGAAGGTGACAAAAAAGTTTTTTATCTCCCTTACATTGAATGCGCGGAACTGCTCTGTAAATGTAATGCAAAGCTTTATTGACTGGATGCTTAAGACCTTTGATGAGCCACGGCTTGCAGTGCTTGTCCTGTATCCTAACGTAAACGTCCCTGAAGACCTGTGGCTTACAGACGAGCAGTTCCTTCGTTCGCTGGGAGTGCTTCTGCGATCATCCGATAAGTTTGCCGACATCTTCATAGATGCATTTCCAGGAAGTATACCGGGTCTTTGGGAAATAGTCGAAAAGGGCTACCTGCCGGGAAGGGATGAACTCCTTAGGGACAAAACAGGAATGCTTTGGGGCCATGTTGGAGAAAATCTTTACGTAAGGTATGAAAATATTCGAGATCTAATGCGCTACCAGGTGCGAATCACACCTGAAGGAAGAATGATCATGCCAAGGGACCTGGAAAAAGAGGACTACGGGCGTCATGCAATGCCCGCAGTACTGTCCAATCGGCTTAAAAGCACATTAAATCAGATCTTCGAAGAGGTGGATGTCTTCGATAAACAGATTGACCCCAAATGTGTGGAGCAGAGATGCTTTCCCACATGCCGGGGCGACAACTTCAGGTGCAGCTTTTTAAGGAGGGAACAATGAAAGGCGTAAACAGATGGATATTGCCTGCGATTCTGGTCCTGGCCGTAATTGTAGTTTTTGTGGTTTATAAGAAGCAACACCAAATTATCGAGCCGGATACAACACCCCAAACTTTTGAACAAGCCAAGACCGTAAAGACCCAAAAGGAATGGTTGCTCAGGGATTCAGCCATGGCGAATATGACGAGCTTCGACCCTGTGAAGATCGTGGATGCGTTCAGTGTGAATGTCCTTGCAAACGTCTATGAGGGGCTTGTTAATGTATCGCCCGAAGGCAAACCTGTGCCCGGTCTTGCAAAATCATGGGAACACTCGTCTGACGGCAAAGTATGGACCTTTTATTTGAAAAAGGGCGTAAAATTTCACCCTGTGACCGAAAGTGATTTCAATGTGCCGGAGGAGGTCACCGCAAAAGATGTGCTTTACTCTTTTAAGAGAGCCCTTAGCGCGCCAGGTACGATTTCCAGTTGGATATTAACGGATATCCTGCAGGGGGCCTCGGAATTTGCCAAAGGAGAGTCCAAAGAAATCAAAGGGATAGAAATTGTTGATCCATATACAATAAAAATTTATCTAAAAAAACCATATTACCTGGTGACAAGGCTCACATTCAATGGACTCTGGATATATCCTGCCGGTATTGTTGAGGCGTGCGGAAAGGACTATCTTTCGTCCCACGAGGCGGGCACGGGGCCGTATATGCTTGAAAAATTCGTGCCTGATGACAGGATAGTGCTGACACAATTCAAGGGTTACAGAGAAAAGCATGAAAAGGCTCCCACAAAGGTTGTGATCCGTATATTCAGTGACCCATTGGCAGCTATGGAGACCTTTGCAGCAGGAGACCTTGATATTGTTGAAGCAGGAATCAGCACCCTGCCAAGGGCGAAAAGCCTTGCCGCACAGGGCGATCGCCTGCTCAGCGTGCCCGCAAATTACCTGGATTACATTGTGATGAACAACAAAAAACCGCCTTTTGACGACATCAGGGTACGCAGAGCATTGAACATGGCATTCGATAGAAATGCGCTTTCCGGGGTACTAAAGGACTTCGGAAAACCGGCATACGGCTTTATTCCGCCATTTTCACCTGCCTTCAGGGGGGTTGACAGGATAAAAGAGAATGGGTTTGAATTCAATCCGTCCAAGGCAAAATCGCTCATAGAGACATATCTTAAAGACAAAGGCAAACAGGCCCTGGAACTTGAACTTGTAGTCGATTCAGGCGAGGTGCCGGAGACCATAGGACAGTTTGTTAAGGCCCAGGTGGAAAATAATCTGCCCGATATACGTGTAAATCTGAAAAAGCTCACATGGCCTGCAGTGCTCCAGATGGCCTTTGGCGGTACTGGGATGTTCTACCGGATGTGGTGGAATATTGTAACCCCGGGGGACGACATTTATTTCCTGTTTTACTTTCCAGGCCAGGACCCGCCTCAGGGATTCAATCTATCTTTCTACGATTCCAAAGAGTTCCCCACAAAATATGAAACAGTTATGGGGGGCCTCGATGCAACTAAGCGTTACCAGGGGGTGCAGCAACTCGAAGATATGATGATCAGGGATGCAGTTGCGATCCCGCTTTTACACAAGACATTTTATTTCCTTCAGAAAAAGGGCGTCACATGTCCTGTAAACGGCTTGTTGAAAAAGCCATATATTTATGCAACCAGAAGTACAAGTTG
>JAYEGR010000022.1:0-5038 GCA_034659175.1 Thermodesulfobacteriota bacterium
TTTTCCTTTTTGAATTTGTCGGTTACCTGATTCTGGATAAATGTGGGTGAGGTGAAGATGAAAGAGAGTTCTTCAATCTGCTCAAGCTCTGATTTTAATGCTTCATAGGCATAAATGGAAAAACAGGCACTGGTTCAGTTTAATTGGGGGATATAAGCATCTGATATTATTAGCATAACTTTTTTATTACTTGCAAAACGTTATTCTGAAAGCTTATCAAACTACACTCATAATTCCTTGAAATTGCACCCTTTTTTCTGTGATGGGTTGCATAGCGCTGAAAAACTACTTGGAATAAACGCCTACTACCATACATGATAACATGTTGATTTCACAGTGTAAAGCTTCCCAATTAAACTGAACCAGTGCCTTCACTAATCAACCCGAGCTTTTCCAGAGCGTTCGCCGGGGTGTCCCAGGCAAGCCCAGCGCGTTCGACAAAACTCTTGAGCCGGCCCTCATCCAGATCGTCAATAATCAAGCCGCTGACTTGGTTGTCCCAGCGCAGTGCGTCACGGTTTCTGGCAAGAATCAGGTTTTCCAGTTCCTTGGCGCTCAGTTGTCGGTCTTCATCAGCCACTCGCATGTAGGTGCGGCCATAGGCGAAATAGGGGCCATCCTTACCACTGAATGTAACCTTGATGCAGGTTACATTATCAATTGTTTCAATGCTCACATGAGGAAAAATTTTGGGTTCAATGTGGGCAGCGATTGACTGGGAGAGGTCCCGCAGGGTTTTTTCGTTTGCTTCCAGCCCCAGGGCCTTGCCGTCATTGCTCATGCCGAACCACAGTTCACCAGCGCCATGTTTATTCAGAATGGCGACGATAGAAACAAGGCCTGCCTTGAGTTGAGAAAGGCTCTTTTTGAATTCAACTGTTTCGTTTTCTTTCATGCCTTATTACCGTTGGCCGGTCGCCATTCACCGTTTTCAGTAAAACCAATAATCTCTTTCCGTGTTATTCGAGCCTTCCGTGGTTCATCAAACATCAAGGCTTAAAAATTGTTTCCCTTTTCCCGTCAGCCGATATTTCTGGAGGCGGCTTTTGGGTTTATCGGGGATGGTATATTCAACCATTTCTTTTTCGATCAGTTGCCGCATAAGATCATTGAGATACCGGCTTGGCTTTTCTTTCCCAAGATTTTTGGCAATAGCTGACTTTGACAACACCTCCTGATGCAGCATGGATAAAACGTGCGCTGTCATATCTGACTCTACCCCTGACTCCGGCCTCAACAAAATATCCTTAGGGGCCTGTTTGCCAAATTCAGGTACTTTGACAACGATACGAAACACATCTCCTTCGATCATTTCCGGGTCCTCGCCACCAAAGGCTTTACAGTAACGCATCATTTTGCGCATTCCCGAACCAAGTTCGTCCGCCATCCCAATCTGACGGAAAAAGCGGCTGATCACCGGGGTCTGCAGACCGTCTCATAGGCATCCCAGTTAAGCTGATTCCAGCAGGTTTTAAACTCAGTAGTGATTCCCTCGCCCTGCTGAATCATTTTTAAAATTTGGTGTTCGTTCACATCCATTGGTGGTTCCTGAATTTTGATTCGTTAATATTCTATTCATAAAATCAGGCGTTTTTTGATTGCTTTAGAAAAAACAAAAGGTTCTGTCAATCTGTTTGTGCTTATTTCGGCTGCGAATAGAATGACTGGTTTCTTTGTTTCTTCAAACACGCTGTTTCTTCTTTTTTCAGTTTTTTGGTTTATTGATTATCATCGTGCCGGTCACGGATTGCTTTCCATGCCTGAAATTCAGACAATTTCAGCCGATATCTGGCCACATTGCCCTCGTGCAGGCGCTGCAGAGCATCTATCACCATTTTGTTAAAGGCTTTCTTATCATTCACAGGTACCATATCATCTGTCAGTTGTTGAATATTCTTCGTAGATAGCATTTTATGGCCACGGACTATGACCTGCACGGCATTGATTAATGCTTCCCGATATCGGATACGTAGCGGGTCCGGTTCAGCCATGGTTTGCGTGATCGCGAGATAGCGCTGGCATGAGCGTTCATAGGCCCAGATAAACACATCCCGCAGCAGGTCAATCTGATTGAACTCATACACGCCTAGGGTACCATCCACATAGGCCTGTTCCGGCACATCGATAAAAGAGAGTGGGCACAGATTGTTTCGAATCAGCGGAATGTTTGCTCCCAGACGCGAAACACGTTTGTTGACATCCTCGAACGGTTGTAGATAGGGTAACTGCACCATCACGAAAAATGCCTGCTCGAAGGGGTCGTCAATGGCTGCCGCTTTCTGCAGCAGCAGACGGAAACAGTCCTCCAAAACCTGGGGCATGGCCAGCGGGTGGAAGACCGACCCTGAAATGTCTACCGGTCTGCGGCGTAACCGTCCGGAGGCATCTTCATCAGGGAGCAGGTTTTCCGACAGAATGGCGTGTAGATTAAGAAAGGTGAATGGATTGAACCCTATCTGGTCGGCCTCTTCGATGAGCATTTCGATGGCCGCCTTGTGGTTCAGGATCATCTGGGTTTCCTGCATGTCTTTACCCTCTGCTGCCTGACCGAATTCGATTAGTTTTTCAGTGTCGAGACGGTTGTAAGTATTCCCCTCCAAGCGGGAAGAGGACCAGGACAGATCAATCAGCAACCGGTTCAGAATTTCTCGGGCATAGGTGCCTGCAGGGCGTTCCCCCGCTGGTGTACGGCCCATCTCATGAAACTGCGCGCGCAGGGACTCGGACAGATAAAAGGTGACGCCAGGCTCATACTCCTCCAGAAATGGACGCTGATAACCAACCGGTTTGCGCTGCATCAGTGGTTGCCGCACGAGATCACGGATGATTCCGCCTTCCTTGGATACTGGGATGTATTTGTAAATTTCCGCTTCGCCACCTGAAATCTTAAATTTTCCAGGCTCCACAGTGAGGACTACGCCAGGTCCACGTTTGTATACCAGGGCGATACTTTCGCCTTCGGTGATGATCCGTCTGTCCTCCTGAAGTCGTTTCAGGCGGCGCTGCAATGTTCGACGATTGATATCGGGCAAATGATTGGCCAGCGCTTTTTCAAGCGCTGAAATCCCAAGTCCTTCTGGATGTTCTGAAATGACCCGTTCAATCAGATCCAATTCTTCAGCAGGCACAATACGTGACATGATAACTTTCCCGGAAGTGAGCAGTAAAAGCTGATTTGTGCATCATTCATTAAAGTATGCGACAGTATAGAACGACATTAATCATGTCATGCTTTAATGTCACGCGTCAATAAAATAATGTTCCGATTGGAGATAATACACGTAACCCATAGTTTTTTTATGGGTTACTCGGCCCATTTTCAAATTGACCTGTTCCGTTTTTCACCCCCGGCCTGTCATCCTAGCGATTTCTTTTTCGATCTCAGGGGTGATTTTTTCGAGAATGAAGGATGTCATGTTGTAGGGTGTGTAATTGGTGATGTGCTTGAGCTTCAGGTAGAGAGGCTCCGGCATTTTGAGAAGCACCTGTTTCATAACATCTTCGCGCACATACGGGTCTTCCCATGGATACACTGTCTCGGCGGCCTGGGTTGCGGGCTGCCCGGCACCGGCGGCAAAGACGTCCAAGGCCGCATCTTTGTTCGTGGTCCCCGGTACGCCGCGCAGAGGACTGCTTTTCTTTTTAGTCACCATAGATCTCCTCGTATAATTGATTCATTTCATTGACCGCCTTGCTGTCCTGGCCAAACTCGATCACGGCAAGACCGTCTCTGGCCGCCTTGCGAAAGGCGATACGGTCCCGGACCATGGATTCGGACAAGGTGAGGTGCTGAAAATTTTCCTGGGTGATGAATTCTCGGGTTTCCCTATCCTCAAGGATGGCAGGATTGGTAGCAACCCGGTTGAGGACTATGAAAGCGGCAAGGTTCTCATTCAAGCTCTTGGCCATCTCGATCAAGGTGTCCATCTGCCGGATTGTCCAGATATCGAACTGGAACGGCTGTACCGGGATATAGACCTGGTCAGCCACCCCAAGGGCGTAGCGTAGTTCCGTAGAGTCGCGACCGCCGGCATCGATGATGATCTCGTCGTATCGTTCAGCCAGGTCCCTGACCTGAGCGGGAAGGCCCTTGCCAAATTTCTGGACGCAGGCCACGCGGGGCTCGATGTTTTCCTCTTCACGCACCGTGACCCAGAAGGAGGCTGTCCCTTGCCGGTCGGTGTCCAGTAACAGCACATCCTTTCCATTCAGGGCCAACATAGCCGCGATATTGGTCGCCAGCGTCGTCTTGCCGGTGCCGCCTTTTTCTCCGCCAAATACAGTGATACTCATAAATGAACTCCGATAAAGTATATACGATATATATAATCTATTTTGTATAAAATATATAGCTTGTGCAGGCAATAAAAAAACGGCTGCCCAACCAAAAAAGTTGGAGACAGCCGTTTTGCGTTACATGGATTTGTTTATGCAGCTTTGGAAAAGCACTCTTCTTCGTCGGAAGCCAAGCCGGATTTGTCCAAAACAAAGTCGACGGATGTCTGCGCCTTGGCGGCGGCGGTAAAGATGGCCCGTTTGTCTTGTTTGAGGATGCGCAGCCAGGAGTTGATATATCCGGGGTGACGCATCTGCTCAAAGGCATAATCCTGGTCACCGAACCTCTTCCCGAACTTACGCTGCAGGCGGCTTGGATGACCGGTCCAGTGCACGATTTCGTGATAGACGGTTGAATAGTAGAAATCAATATTTTCAAACGATTCTCGAACGGGCATGGCGATATAATCCCTGGATTTGGAATAATAGGCTTCACTGCCACCATGTTTCAAGTTGGGCAAGAAAATGATTTTTTCCGCTTCCTGGTTTTCGGGCACTGGTTCAGTTTAATTGGGAAAATTTATTACCGCATATCAAATGGTTACGCCAATCTAATTCTGAAAAGATCTTCCGGCAAAATTCGCTGTCCAATCACTCCCAAAGCTACAGCCGGTACCTCCTTGGTCGTGAAATGAACTCGGATAAAATTGTGGATGACCCAGTATACATTTAAAATTCTTTGTAATCCATTAGTTGACTTGGC
>JAYEGR010000023.1:0-4989 GCA_034659175.1 Thermodesulfobacteriota bacterium
TATAAATGTTTTCATAAGCCACCGCCTTTTGTGTAGTTTGATGATTGTTGGTTGCTTTCATCTTACTAACAAAAGGGGTGGCTTATGTCATGTGAAATCTGGGTTGCGGGCATAGCCCGCCTTAGTTTCTCGAACATATACAACGACACCTGTCATACCGACATACAACCGCAAATTTTATACCGGCTTGTATAATTTTTTTAATATCTATTGTTATTTTAAGTTGTTAGCAGTCCGGATCGGACAAATAAGAGCAATGGGACAGCCACTATTTTCCGAAAACACGGAAATACTATCTAAGGCGGGTGATACCCGCAACCCAAATTTTTAAAAATTGCTTTGTCCAGTAAATCCGTGTCACCTCGCTTTCAGCTTATGTCAGCGGGGTGCGCCAAAAAATTTCTTGTTTTTTTTGACAGGGTTTCAGGAGTAAGGTACTAAAGTTCCGAAAAGGGCGAAAGGCGGAGGATTAAGGGCGTAATGGCCCATTATATCAGGGTTTATTGTGTATCATTTTCCCGAAGCCATGAAACAAGGGCCGCTAAAAGGCCTGTTGCTGCTGCGGCAAGGAATGCGTATTTCAAGGCTGTTACAAACTGGATAACATTGTCCCCCGACACGTCCTTCATATCCAGTCCTCCTGTCAACCTGCTGAAAAAATAAGAAAAAATCAGGCCTGACTGGGCAATGCCAAGAAGCATTCCCAGGTTTCTTGCCGTTGCCAGCATGGCGGATGATGCTCCTGTATGTTCCTTTATTACACGGGCAAGGACGGACGCGCTGTTTGGAGAAAGGAACATGGCCTGGCCGCACCCTAAGAGAGCAAGCATGTATCCCACATGAATGGGCCGAGTCTCCGGGGTGAGCCCCGCAAGGAACAACAGACCTGATGTTGAAATCAGAAGGCCCAATGTGGAGAGGCGTTTTGCGCCGAACATGTCCGACATCCAGCCTGCGCAAGGGGCAACCACCATGGCTGACAGCGGGATAGCCATCATGATCAATCCCACCTTGGAACTGGGTAGTACAAGGACCCGATCAAGATAAAACGGGGTAAGAATTATTGCTGAAAAAAGAAGAGTAAAAGAGAGGATGGAGCTGATTATTGCTGAACTGAAGAACCACTTTTTAAAAAAACGGAGCGGCAGAAGCGGGTGAACAGCCTTAATCTCCATCCTGACAAAAATGGACAGGACGACAACAGCGGCGGCCAGAATAATTGAGATGCGAAGTGTTGACCAAGCAGGGGCTGTGGCATGAGAAACGGCCACGAAAAAAAGGGTCACCGTAATGGTCCAACAGATTGTCCCGCGCCAGTCAAGTTCACGAGGAGTAAAGCTTATTTTTTTCGAGATAGGTATCACTTTCCCGGCCAACAGGCCAAACAGCAGTCCAACGGGCACGGTTATCAGAAAAATCGACCGCCACGAATAATATTCAATCAATAAACCGCTGACAAACGGCCCGGTCATCAGGCCAATGGAAACCGCCACACCGATCATGCCAAGACTTCGACCAAGCTGATCCGGCGGTGAAGTCTCTTTAATAATTGCAGGCCCTGTGGACATCATCATGGCTGCGCCGACGGCCTGGATAAAACGTGAGAAAACCAGCCACCCGAGCCTTGGCGAACAGGTGCATGCAAGGGATCCTCCGGCAAAGATGAACATACCCATGGAATATATTTTTCTTCGGCCCAGCCGGTCCGAAAGATGCCCCCAGAACAGAATCGTGGCTGTGATGGTAAGTAGATAAATCATCACAACCCATTCCGTTTCCCTCAAAGGGCTGCTAAATTCCCGCATGATGGAGGAGAGCGCAATATTGACCATGCTGCTGTCCATTGTGGACATGAAAACGCCTACAGCCACCACAAAAAAAACCGACCATCTTTTATTTTGCTGATCCGAAGCCGACACCTTTCAAATAAACCTTGAACAAAATGCCCATGGGCAAAGACACAGAACAATCAATTTCTTCGTCATTCCGGCTAACTACATGCCGGAATGACGATGGTTCATCCTATGCAAATTAGCGAAACTTTGTTTTTCCGATACATGAATCTTTGAACCTTGAACCCGGAACCTATGACATTGATATGTTACAAACACATCACACGTCCGTCGAGCCTTTATTACTCAAAATCGACAATAGAGTGGAAAAATATATGGTAGTGGATTACAATTAATTTACTTTTCTTAAATTAACCGAGGTGCAATAATCCATGAACCGTTTTTATCTGAAAAATAAGATGGCGCTGATCATCCTGCCTTTTCTGCTTATCTTCTTTATGTCATGTGGTAAATCCCAAGCCGGGGTCAAGGCGCCGCATTTCGCTCTTCCCTCTGTCATGGACGGCTCTACAATTGACGTCAATCAGTTCAAGGGAAAGGTTATCTTGATCAATTTTTTTGCCACCTGGTGCGGCCCGTGCAGGATCGAAATACCGGAACTTATAAAACTCCAGAATAAATTCGGCCAAAAGGGGTTTACAGCTATCGGAATATCCGTGGATCAAAACGATTACAAATCAGTTGAGAAATTTGCCAGGCAGTTTGACATCAATTATCCGGTGGTATTGGCAAATGCCAGGGTGACAGAAGATTTCGGCGGGGTCAGCGCAATTCCAACCACTTTTCTGGTCGACCGTAAGGGCAATGTTGTAAAATATTATCCCGGCCTTATCGATCACCGGGTGTTTGAAATTGATTTAAAACACCTGCTCAAGTGATTTTTATTTACCCGTGCAATGAATTTACTCAATGCAATTTTTTTAGGATTTATACAGGGTGCTACCGAATTTTTGCCTATTTCCAGTTCCGGTCACCTGGTCATTGCAGAACATTTCCTGGATGTTAAACAGGCAGGACTCCCCTTTGACGTCTCACTGCACATGGGAACCCTGCTTGCAATTCTTGTATACTTCCGCCATGACTTTCTCCTTATGGCAAAATCCCTTGTAAGACGTTCAAACAATGATAAAAAAACTCTGTTCCACCGGAAATTATTTGGATTCATCTGTATTGCCGGCCTGCCTGCGGTCATCGCCGCACTCATGTTCGGGCATGCGGCCGAGACCTTTCTTCGCGATCCTTTAATTGTTGCCGTAACCCTGTCAGGCGCAGGCCTTTTACTTCTTTTGGCTGAAAAAAAAGCTACTCGAAGCAGGGAACTGCATTCCATTTCCCTAACAGACGCAATAATAATCGGCCTATTTCAGGCCATTGCCATAATCCCGGGCGTATCCCGAAGCGGAATAACCATGACGGCCGGTCTTTTCAGAGGGCTTGACCGGCAGGCTGTGGCAAGGTTTTCGTTTCTAATGTCAGCCCCTATCGTTTTCGGGGCAGGCGTATATAATATTCCAGCCATAATCGAGCAGGGCCTTAAGCCTGACATCTTTCCATTTTATCTGACCGGTTTTGTTTCAGCGGCTGTTTCCGGATACCTTTTCATCGCATTTCTCTTAAAATTCATTAAAACCCGTTCCTTTGAGGTGTTTGCCTATTACCGCTTTGTACTATCAGCCGCAGTACTGCTGTTCATGTGGTTGTAATCGTTCACAGGGCAAGGGGTTTGCGATCCGGCAGGGCTTTTGCTACACCATAATCGGTTATGTTTGGCTTAGCGTTTATAGAATTTTCCGAGCTTTTCCAAGGTATACATTATGAAAAAAAATGCGGGCATAAGGCCTTGTTTCTTCCCCTTGTCACTGTTTCTGTTTTTTATTACAGCATCAACTCTCGGGGGGGCGGCAATCTGCTCCGCTCTGACGCCGGGAGAACAAAACAGTATTTCTATTTACGAGCAGTCTGCGCCTGCGGTTGTGAACATAACCAGCATGGCCATTGAGTTTGATTTCTTTTTGAATGTGGTTCCAAAGGAAGGCTCGGGTTCGGGCGTGATTATTGACCCCAGGGGATACATTGTCACAAACAGCCATGTCGTAAAAAAAGCACAGTCATTGGAAGTAACGTTAGAGGACGGCACAAAACGTCCGGCATCCCTGGTGGGCCTCGACGTTGACAGCGATCTTGCAGTGATTAAAATTGATCCGGGCAGTCATAAACTCCGGGCTGTCACACTTGGAGATTCAGATGACTTAAAAGTCGGGCAAAAGGTACTTGCAATCGGAAATCCATTTGGACTTAAGCAGACTCTGACCACAGGCGTAATAAGTTCACTCGGACGTTCCCTAAGGGCGCCCAGCGGTATCGAAATCGAAGACGTAATTCAGACGGATGCGTCTATTAATCCAGGGAATTCCGGAGGGCCTTTACTTGATTCGGACGGCAAGATAATAGGGATCAACACGGCTATTTTCAGCCCATCCGGTAAATTCGGCGGCAGTGTGGGCATAGGTTTTGCCATTCCCTCAAACACTGTTCGAAAAGTCGTGTCCCAATTGATAAGCAAAGGATATGTATCGTATCCCTGGGTCGGCACGAGTTTCCGCACACTTAATCCCGGTCTCGGCAAAATCCTGGGTTTTCCCGTGGAAAGGGGGGCGCTTATAATCATAGTAGTGCCCAACAGTCCGGCCCAGCGATACGGCCTGCGTGGAGGCAATCGCCGGACACGCCTGGGCAACATGCTCATAGTGGTCGGCGGGGACCTTATTGTAGGTATGGATGATGTTCCCATCCATTCCGCAGACGATATCGTCCGATACATCAGGTCTAAGAATCCGGGTGATCGAATACTGGTCACCTTCTATCGTGGCCGCAAAAAAATGTCGCTGTTTTTAGTGCTTGGGGAGAGGCCGAGGGGAACTTGACGCCCTATTTTTGCCCAATTTTATTAATAGGTTAGAGACTATCAGCACAACGTAGGGGCGATCCTTGTGATCGCCCTGATTAGGGTCGATCACAAGGATCGCCCCTACGAAAAAACAATATAATTACAGCTCAAAAGCTCGTCCGAAGGGCGCTAAGTTCTTAACCACTCAACGAGGTCGGTGTTATGCCGGTATACGAATATGAGCACGTA
>JAYEGR010000024.1:0-4324 GCA_034659175.1 Thermodesulfobacteriota bacterium
AAACACCAGGTAAGACCGCTCGTGGAAGCGGCGTTAGCAAATGAATTACGTCTGATGGAAGTTGGTATTCGCCGAACAGAACAAAGACTCCTGGAATTTGAACAAAAATATCATCTTGGGACTCAGCACTTCATCGCCCGTTATGAAAACGATGAAATGGAAGAGACCATGGATTTTGATGAATGGATTGGGGAGTTCAGGCTGTTGGTACGGTTACGGGGAAAGGCGGACACACTAAAGGATATCCGGTTTGCGAGTTGAAACTTATTTCCAGCAGATCGAAAAAATCATTAAAGCATGTCCTGTTATTCAGCTATCAAATGTCACGTTTGAGAAACGTGGCACACACGAGGGATTCATTCGCGGAGAACTCTGCTTCGTGGATGGTTCTGCTTTTTATTTTCGCGAATTTGTTGACGTTGAAATAACCCCAGACCGGTTAATGATATTCCTATCAATTCATTGATTCTTTGCAAAAAACTGGTGTTTCGTTATGATAACACTGGTCACCATAAAAAGTTAGGTCTTTCTACTTGTCCCCACCACAAACATAACGGCGTTGAAACCAGGGTTATCCCCTCGGCAGCCCCGGATTTAGCCATTGTTCTTCAAGAGATTGAATCACTGGTACAACTCCCCTAGCCAACAGGAGTACATCTCGGTTAAATAACTACATTATCTTGGTCGCTTGCATGATGATGTTTGAGGAAGCACTGAGTTAACAAGTGATAAATTCAATCAGAGCTGCATATTGCTTAACAATTCTATCCCAATCATAGCGTTCTACAACAAATCGCCTGCCTTCTTTACCCACCAACCGACCCATTTCCGGGTCATCCAACAGAGAAATAATCTTTTCAGCAAGCTTTTGTACGTTCTTTTGTGGAACAACAAATCCTGTTTTCCCGTCAACAATGATGTCCTTCATGGCGGGAAGGTCGGTGACCACAGTTGCGCATTCACACCCTAGGGCCTCAACAAGAACCAATCCAAATCCTTCCCGGTCACCATCGTTCGCAATTACTGACGGAAATACTACTACATCTGACCTCTGATAAAGAGCCGGAAGAAATTCATTTTTTACGGCCCCCAAAAAGCGGACATGGTCGTTCAATCCCAATTTTTTAGACTGTGATTGTAAATTACCTTTTTCCGGACCGTCTCCGGCTATACGTAAATATACTTGTGGATGTCTTTTCAGTATCAGAGGTAACGCATCAATTAAGTAACAAAGTCCTTTTTTTTCAACAAATCGTCCGACAAATAACAGGGAACCATTGTTCTGCCTTGTTCCTGCTGGAACAAATCGGCTTTTCAGGTCGGTTCCCATTGGAATAACATGAACCTTTTCATAATCAGCGACCAATCTTTTGACCTCTTCACGCATGCTCCGACTAACAACGGTCAGAGCCTTTGAGTTTGTGATGATCCATCTTTTAAGCCGTGTCAGGAGCCGTCCTTTTAGACCATATAAATCCCCCCCATGGGAAGTACACAGAACAGGTATCCGACGGCTGGTTAGAAAAATGGCTATAACTGCAATAAGGCCTTGGGGGATCAACCAGTGAGCATGAATCAGGTCATATCGATAGCGACGCAGGATACGAATTGTGGAAATAAGCTCACCCGCAAAGAAGAAAGGAATCATGCCGTAATAGCCCGGAGATCGCTTTAGTTTGGCCAGTATTCCGCCCCCCGTGCCGTAAGCCAGAAATTCCCATGAAGACATAAAATATCGAAACCGCGTTACCTGTAATCCGGCAAGCTGTTCTTCTGTAGCAGCGCCAGGATAATGAGGGGCAAGGACATGAATATCATAATGCTTTTTTAGCCGAAGACATAACTCATAAACAAAGGGCGGATCAGTATCATCCTTCCATCGGTGGAATGTGGATGTCAATACCAGCAAGCGTTTACGACACTTCATCTTTTCCACGCACTTCCTTCAAACCTCATTTGACAAATCTGCTCCGACACAAGCCCCATGATAAATATGACTATGGAGGTGGTAAACAAAACTTAACCTTGTCCCGGATGGCCGTTTGTGTAAATATTTGGCAGCACTCCACAGGAAGGCGATCAGGCTGCCCAGCATACCTAAGCTGATCAGCCTGCTCACCTCCCTGTGAAGCGCTGCCAAACATTTACAGTTTTGTGGTTTTAGCTGTTTTCAGGCATCAAGCCGAATATTTACCCGTTTGTTACGATACCACCAAAAATTCTGGGCAGTTCTTCTATCATATAAAGAGGGAGGGACAAAAGATCAAATTCAACTTGCACAGATTTTCCTCCCTGGCTGAGAGCGTGTGAAACATGCTGATATGAGGGTTTGTTTAAATCAAAACGAACACCGACCCGGACCTTTTTTTGATTAACAAATTGCTGAAGTGACTTGAGTGATCCGCTCTTGCCTGCCTTAACCTCAACAGGAACAATTGCTTGTCCTAATTGTATGATAAAATCGATCTCAGCATTTCCTGCCCTCCCTTCGCGCAACCAGTAGGTCAAAAACGGGCTTACATTATTTTTTCCTATGTAGGCAAGATGTTGCGCGATGAACTGTTCAGCCACATGACCTTTGTTGATAAATGAGATTTGCTTAATTTTGTTCAATGATATCCATTGAACGCCGCAAATGGTATTCATCAAGCCACAATCCAAAAAAAAAGGCTTAAATATTCGTCTGTTTATGGTAGCGCCAAGCGGCAAACCGGAGGCATCCGTATGACAGGCTTTCATTATGATTTGTGCTTTTTCAAGCAAATCAACAGCCTTGCGTAGTTCTCTGGATTGCTCCTTGGGATCTACACGAACGTACTTGAATTTCTCGCCGGCAGCCATCGGGACGTAGTTAAACACCTTATGAAGACGGAGCAGGTCTGCCTGGGTTGCATATTTAGCAAAATCGTCTTTGTATGTCTCAATAATCGAGGCATGAACATCAAATACCGCGTCGAGCGAATTAGTATCGATAAATCGCTGGATTGCCTCAGGCATCCCACCCGCCAGGAGCCAGACTCTTTGCAGTTCCAATAATTGGTCGTGAGCGGACTGAGGAAAAATCTCATGTAGGTGATAATTGCCTAACAGATCGAGCAAAACTCTTTTTTCCATCGCCGATAGAGTCTCTTCAAAGGTTACGGGGCCAAGGTAGAGGTATTCGACCCGGCCCACGGGCATGGAAAAGGAATGTTTGGACATTGTAAATTCAAGGAGTGAGCCGGCTGAAATTACGGGTAGCTCAGGATGATCTTCATAGAAATATCGAAGGGTCTGAATGGCGACCGGCGCCGCCTGTATTTCATCTAAAAAAAGCAACCCATCCTTCCCTGAAATCGGTCCCTTCCCACAGATAAATTCAAGTTCCCGAAGGATCTTACCGGTATCTTGTGTTTTAAAAACCTCGACCAACGTTGGATGCCGTTCAAGATTGACTTCATGGAGGGTCAATTTCTTGTGGTCGGCAAACTGCCTGACCAGAGTTGATTTTCCTACCTGACGGGCGCCTCGAATGATCAAGGGTTTGCGATAGGTTGAATCCAGCCAGTCAGCCAGTCTTTTTTCTGCAATACGGTCCATTTTTATTTTAAATACGCTGAAAAAAGGGGTCTGTTTTGTACATGTTATGCTTATAATAAGGACCTGCTACCAATAATGCAAGCAAAATCGGGACTAAATTATCAAACTAAACAAGGATGGACATGTCATCCGGCTTAAAAGGAAACCATGGTCATTCGAAAATTTATAAGCGGTTAATTCAAATTCACCATCTTGCAGGTTTTTCCCTCTCTTGATAAGAGGGTTAGGACTCGCCCAAAAATAAATTTACATTTTCATTAGAAGCGCTTAGTGGATGGGTGGAACTGGTGGATGTTGGTTGTTGAAAAATGGCTTGTTGCACCCATTGGAAAAGTAGTACTGTGGAACTGAAAACATTGGATTGTAGTTGGGATATGGGCTCGACAAAAAATAAAATGCTATTCTGTTATATTTGTCGGAAGTGGGACTTTAAGTCCAACACAGCCACTGCATCCCTCAAAAGGCGGGACTAAAGTCCCACTTCCGTTTCACATAATGAAGATGCCAAGAAGTACAATTTATTTTTTGCCGAGCGCTATGACGGAGAGTACGTAAGCGGACCCACTTGAATTCATGGCCGAAACTATGATCAATGCCGAAGGGGATAAGGGTGAAAGGGTAATCGTTCACTCCCTCTGAACGGGTACATAAAAGGAGTAAGACCATGCGTTTCTTTAATACCGCAGGACCGGTTAATTGCACGGATCATTATTGTCTGCCGCCTCTGGACCGGTTTGATCTTGAT
>JAYEGR010000024.1:4424-17902 GCA_034659175.1 Thermodesulfobacteriota bacterium
GCTTATAGATGAAATAGATTCATTGGTTGGAGATACTCTGATCAGCGTATTACGCCAACTGCGTGCCGGATATACCAAACGTCCCGCCATGTTTCCTCAGACCGTAATTCTTTGCGGTGTTCGTGATGTCCGGGATTACCGGATTCATTCTTCAAAAGACAAGGCCATTATTACAGGCGGCAGCGCCTTTAATATTAAGGCCGAGTCTTTGCGTCTTGGAGACTTCACAGAGCAGGAAGTCGGGATTCTGTATGGAGAGCATACCAAGGAGACCGATCAGTCCTTTAAAGATGATGCACTGAAGTTGGTATGGAATTTGACTGAGGGACAACCTTGGCTGGTGAATGCTCTGGGGTATGAGGTCTGCTTCAAAATAATGGAAGGCAGGGATCGGACCAGGGAGATTACCCGGGAGATGATTGAGCAGGCAAAAGAAAACATAGTCCTTCGGAGGGATGCCCATATTGACCAGTTGGCTGACAAGCTTAAGGAAGATCGGGTGAGGGGTGTGATTCAGCCTATTCTTGCCGGCATGGAGAAACCTGGACTCATGTCTGATGATGACGTGGAGTATGTGAAGGACATGGGCCTTATAAAAACAGAGGGGCAACTGCGTATAGGGAATAAGATATATGAGGAAGTAATCCCGAGGTCCCTCATATATACTACCCAGTTGACCATCAGCCAGGAGCCTGAGTGGTATGTCAAACCTGAGGACGGCCGCCTGGATATGGACAGTCTTTTTTCAGCATTCCAACAGTTCTTTCGCGAGCATTCAGAGCACTGGGTGGAGAGGTTTGACTACAAAGAGGCCGGGCCGCAGCTCTTGCTCCAGGCGTTTTTGCAGAGGATTGTCAACAGCGGAGGCCGCATTGAGCGTGAATACGGATTAGGCCGAATGCGGACAGACCTTCTGGTGATATGGAAAATTAGATGTGAAGACTCGAAGGTGAAAGGTGAAGGTTCCCGGTATTTGCAGAAAATTGTTATTGAGCTGAAGGTATTGCACAAATCTTTGGACAAGACTGTGCGGCAGGGGCTTGAGCAGACTGCCGCCTATATGGATCGTTGCGGGACGGACGCGGGTCACCTCGTGATTTTTGACAGGGACAAGGAAAGGAGTTGGGACGAGAAGATATTTGAGAGGAAAGAGACGTTTGAAGGTAGGGAGATCACGGTTTGGGGGATGTGATGGGGCGTGAATATGGCGAATTAGCGCCTGAACGAAAACCTCATGAATTACGTTTTTACTGTCATTGCGAGAGCGTAGCAACGCAGCAATCTCTTGAGAGCCCCATCTGGGGGCAGAGATTTATTTCTGGGCGAACCCTTAGCTCTTTCCCAAACACTGCTGGTAAAACATTTCCTGACGGTGGGCAATAATGGGCCAATTGAATTTTATTCTTAACCAATCAAGTGGGCAATGCAACCAAACAACGGGTAGTCCCTATAAAATAGTGCGGGTCAACAAATTCAATGCGTTACATCCTGTTCCGCCTAAATCACGAACCTGCAAAATCGTAACCGTTCAGAGATTGTCCCCTGTTTAGCAGACTCTTCCATTCAACCGTTTTTCATCGAGGGCTGGCCTGTGGATTCAAGGACGCTTAACCACAATTTGCCGCGCGTATCCACCTGTTTACGTTTGCCTACCGATGCAGTCATCGGAATATGCACATAGTTATTATTCCACCAGCCTACCATGAGATTTGTCTTTCCGGCCATTCCGGCGTGAACCGCGTCACGTCCCAGAAAGCTGCAAAACAGGCTGTCACTCGCATTTGCAGGTAAGCTCCTGATCATGTAACTGGGATCAATATATTTTAAGGGAATCCCTATTTTTTTAGCTGCAAAATAGGATGTGATCTTTTCCTTAAGAAACAGACCGATTTCCTTTAGTTTAACATTTCCGGAAGGATCCATTCCCAAGTCTATATCTTTAAAAAACTTCTGGCCCGCTCCTTCGGCAACCACGATTACCGCATGTCTCGACCTTTCCAGACGCTGCTCAAGTGTGCGCAATAACCCGTGCTCCCCTTCAAGGTCAAAATCAACCTCTGGAATCAGCACAAAATTAACATTCTGCTCTGCAAGGGCCGCCGAAGCGGCAACAAAGCCCGAGTGCCTCCCCATGAGTTTTACAAGACCAATGCCGTTCCAGTACCCATTCGCCTCGTTATGCGCGCTCTTTATCGCAACAGTGGCTACATTCACGGCAGTCTCGAAACCAAAGGTCCTGGAAGTAAGATATATATCGTTATCAATGGTCTTTGGAATTCCTATAACACTGATCTTCAGATTCCTTTCGGTTATGACATCTCTGATCTTTATGGCTGCCTGAAGTGTGCCGTCCCCGCCTATCATGAACAAAATACCGATATTCATTCTTTCAAGAGAATCGACAATCGCTTCAATGTCCTGAGGACCCCTTGCAGAACTGAGAATCGAACCGCCCATATTCAGAATATCTCTAACTATATCCGGAGTCAAATTCACAACATCATGGCCGAACTCCGGGATAAACCCTTCAAGACCATACCTGATCCCGTAAATATTTCGAACCCCGTAGCGATAATAAAGCTCCAGAACAATTGCACGAATAACATCATTCAGGCCCGGACACAGACCTCCGCAAGTGACCAGAGCACACCTGACCTTGCTCGGGTCAAAGTAAATTTTCCGCCTCGGGCCTGCCAGCTCGAAGCTCGGAGGTTCCTCTTTCTTTTCCTTAATATATTTTTTAACGGATTCTGCTGTTACATCAACAAGAGTCCTTTCCGAATCGGACATGAAATTCCACTCCATGGCTCTGCTTCCTGTTTCCTGAAGCGGGGACAGAATCCTGGGTTCACCCAGGCTTTCGATTGTCGTGTCAATTGAATCTATGTCCACAATATCCTCCTGAATCTTAATTGCTGTTGAGATGTTAAGCTAGTAGGGGTGCAATACAAAAAAGTGACAAGTTAATGTTTGGCTTGTTCGCAGTGTTATGTTCAACGTGAACGTACACGTTAACGTGTTTGGCATATAACTCGTAAGCATTGAAACAATACGTGTAAGTAAGTATAGAGATTTTGTAAACATCTAATTTTTCGTGGTCTAACATAATGTACTATTAATTTCGTTTACGTTCACGAGCACGTTCACGGCACGGTGCCCCTAATGTTGAGACTGATTAGCGCAATATTTACATTATCTTACTGGTTTCACTTTTTTGTATTGCACCTCTTAATAGCTCAATCAAAGGCGGGAATGACATGAAAATTGTCATCACCCCTAACATATTGATTATATGTAAAAAAAATGTCAAGTTTTAAATTCGAAAATTCGAACATATAATAATTTTATAGATTATAAAGGCAAACTCGATGGACTTGTCCTGAATATTATAGCAAAATAATAAAAAATTGCTTAAATTGGCGCAGGAATTATGGCGATTTCTGCCCTAACCCATAATCTGAAATCCGGAGAACAAAAAATGTCTGGAAATAACGCTCATTCAAACTTCAATCCTGCCGGACTTGCCACCCTGATCGGCAGTCTTCCGCTGTCGGATCATGGAGAGGCGCTGGAATGGATTTACAGCCATACACCGGACATCCCGCTCTGGCCCCAGTTGCCCTGCAATCCCCTGGAAGGTATGCTGAAACAATTTGTCGAAGGATTTCCAGGTATTGTGGAACAAGGGCAGCGAACCTTTTTTGATATACACACAGAATCCTTTGAAGAAGATCTCCTGAAATTCTTTGAGGAATATCTGATAGTGTCCGAGGATCCTGATCAACTGCTTGCCTCGCGGTTTCAGGTCAGCCGGAAACGGGCAGGAGGTCTCTACCTCCTCATGGATGAAACAGCAAAAAAATCCGGCGTAACTGCTGTAAAAGGCCAAATTACCGGCCCGTTTACACTGCTTACCGGTCTTAAGGATCAGGACGACCGTCTAGCTTATTATGACCCGACAATCCGGGAAATAGGAGTTAAGGGAATTGCCATGAAAGCGGGCTGGCAGGTAAAATTCCTCAGCCGACTCGGGCTGCCCACGCTCATGTTTGTCGACGAGCCGGCATTTGCGGGCCTGGGCTCTTCCGCCTTTATTACCATTTCTCCGGATGATCTCGGTCAGGACATGAATGAAGTCTTTACGGCAATCAAACAGAACGGCGGCCTGGCCGGGGTGCATGTATGCGCGAATACGGACTGGAATTTCATGCTTTCCCTGGATCTTGACATTTTGAGTTTTGACGCGTATGGATTTTTCGACCGGTTGATAACCTGCAAAGACCAGCTCTACTCGTTCCTCAACAGAGGCGGGATCATTGCATGGGGTATAGTGCCCACATCCGAAGAGGAGCAGATCTCAAACGAAACCACGGAATCACTTACAGCCATGTGGGAAAAACAGGCTGTCATGCTTAAAGGTACGGACTGGGACCTGCCCGCTCTCCTGGGGCGGACGATTATCACCCCAAGCTGCGGAACCGGCGCCCTTGCCCCTGATTTTGCCAAACGGGTACTCGAACTGACCCGGGATCTATCGTCAGGATTAAGGAAAAAGTATCTTTGAAAAGGAGAAAAAACAAAAAAAAACAATGGACCAGTTTACTCAAATATTACAACAACGCAGACAAAAGGCAAACGATCTGGCCGAATTGGGAGTTTCCCTTTATGTCAATGATTTCAAACCATTACACCACGCGGCCGATCTCCTTTCAAATGGTGGCGAAATTGACGATGATTCAGTCCCGGAAAAAGGCCCTCAATATTCCATTGCCGGACGCATCATTGCAATGAGGAAATTCGGCAAAGCCGCGTTTCTGCATATTCAGGATGAGACCGGAAAGATCCAGATCTATGTCAAAAGGGATGTGCTGGGCCAGGAACAATTCTCGATTTTCAAAAAGCTTGATATCGGAGACATTGCGGGTTTCACCGGAGGCATGTTCAGAACCAAAACCGGGGAGCTGACCCTTGGCGCTCTTGAAATGAAACTAATCGCCAAATCCTTTCGCCCGTTGCCGGAAAAATTCCACGGCTTGACCGACGTGGAGCAGAGATACAGGCAGCGCTACGTGGACCTGATAGTAAACCCCGAGGTGCGTGAAACATTTCAAAAACGTGTTGAAATCATAAGACTTGTCAGAAAATTCCTGATAGACCGCGGATTCATGGAAGTTGAAACCCCCATGATGCACTCCATTCCGGGAGGAGCGACTGCCAAACCGTTTAAAACCCACCACAATGCCTTGAGCATGGACCTTTTTTTAAGGATTGCGCCGGAACTCTACCTGAAACGGCTTTTAGTAGGAGGTTTTGAAAGGGTCTTTGAAATCAACCGTAACTTCAGAAACGAAGGTCTGTCCACGCGCCACAATCCTGAATTTACAATGCTCGAATTCTACCAGGCATTTGCAACATACCACGACCTCATGGATCTTACAGAGGAGATGATCTCCCTGATCGCCTCAGAGGTAAATAACTCGATGACGATCAAATACCAGGGCAAAGACGTTGACCTCACCCCACCCTGGAAACGATATACAATGGACCAGGCCCTGACCGAGGTAGCGGGGATCGATACGGCAATTCTTAAAGATCCTGAAAAAGTCATCCTGCTTGCAAAAGAAAAGGAAATCGAGCTTAAGCCCCTTGACGGCCCGGGCAAGGCCAAGATGGAACTCTTTGAGCTTCTGGTTGAGGAAAAGCTCGTCAATCCCACGTTTGTGACCGAATACCCGACAGAAATCTCTCCACTTGCGCGGCGCAATAAAGACAACCCGGATGTAACGGACAGGTTCGAACTCTTCATCACAGGCCGCGAGATCGCAAATGCCTTCAGCGAATTAAATGATCCTGTGGACCAGAGGCAGAGGTTTGAAAAGCAGATCGCTGAGCAGGCCGACAACGAGGAAGTCGCTTCAGTGCTGGACGAGGATTTTATCAGAGCGCTTGAATACGGAATGCCGCCGGCCGCGGGTGAAGGGATCGGCATTGACCGGCTTGTTATGCTTCTGACCGATTCCCCCTCGATCAGAGACGTCATCCTCTTCCCGCACCTGAAAATGGAAAGATGAATGATGTTGGAATGATGAATGCGGAATGATGAATATGGGGGAAAAACAGCCAGCAGGGTGCATTCTAAAAAAAGGCAGAGCCTTAAGGTATGCATTCCCAGGCGGAGCCTGGGAACGAGGAAAAAAAAACAGGTGAAAAACCACTATAATTTATCAGTCCGCATTCATCATTCATCATTCATCATTCATCATTCCAAACGGGGGTCTGATATTGCGGTTTGAATGGTTTGTCAGCCTTCGATACTTACGGGCTAAACGGAAACAGAGCTTTATTTCGATTATTACGCTGATATCCATTGCCGGCGTTGCGGTGGGCGTTACCGCGCTCATCGTGGTACTGGCCGTGATGACCGGATTTACGACCGAACTCAGGGAAAAAATTCTGGGGATCAACGCCCATGTCGTGGTACAGAAGTACGGCACAACCATAACAGAATATCGAGTAATCGAGGACCAGCTTAAAAATGTGCCCGGCGTTGCCGCGATTACGCCGTACATGTATTCCCAGGTCATGATAACCGGCATATCAGGAGGCACGGGCGCGGTACTTCGCGGCATTGACCCTGATTCAGCCGCCTCGGTGCTGAAAATTGCCGACAATATGATTGAGGGAGACATCCCGGCCTTAAAACCAGGGGCCAATGGTCGTGATCCGAGGGTACCGGGAATTATTCTTGGCAAGGAACTAGCCCAGCAGCTCCGTGCCCGCGTCCTGACCCGGGTCAGGCTGATGTCCGCATCCGGTCCGCTCACACCCATGGGAGTTATTCCCAAGATCAAGACATGTGAGGTTGTTGGAATCTTTGAGACCGGGATGTTTGAATATGACTCGGCCCTGGCATATGTAACGCTTTCAGCGGCCCAGAATTTCCTTGGTCTTAAAGACGAGATTCACGGCCTTGAAATTAAGATTGACAACATCTATCAAGCGCCGCAGATAAGCGAAGAAATCAAGAACAGGCTGGGCTTCGGCTATGCAGCCAAAAACTGGATGGAGATGAACAAAAATCTCTTTGCCGCGCTCAAACTTGAAAAAACCGCAATGTTTATCATCCTGGCCCTGATCGTCATGGTTGCGGCTTTTAATATTATCAGCACGCTGATCATGATGGTAATGGAAAAATCCAAGGACATCGCTATCTTAAAATCAATGGGCGCCACGGCCGGAAACATCACGCGGATCTTTGTATTTGAGGGCATTATCATAGGATTCACAGGAACCGTCCTGGGTCTTGTGGGCGGACTTTCGATCTGCAAACTACTCAGTCATTACAAATTTATCAAACTCCAGGCTGATGTCTATCCCATTTCCACCCTGCCGATCAAGGTCGTACCGCAGGATGTGATACTTATAGCAGTCTCAGCCGTGATTATCACATTGATTGCCACGCTGTACCCTTCCCGGCAGGCTGCTAAAATTGATCCGGCGGAAGCTCTCCGATATGAATGAAATAAGGAAAAACAGCCTTCCTGATACCGGTTATCACGCCCAGGGAATTACAAAATGTTTTATTACCGGCAACAGTCGGCTTGATGTGCTGACCAATGTAGATATTCACGTGCGTAAAGGCGAGATGATCGCAATAACAGGGGCGTCAGGGTCAGGTAAAACCACGCTTCTCTATATCTTGGGCGCCCTGGACAGACCGGACAGCGGATCACTTATTTTCCGGGGAAAAGACGTCTTTCAAAAAAATGACGATGAACTTTCCCTGTTTCGTAACCGTACAGTGGGATTTGTATTCCAGGCCCACCACCTGCTCCCGGAATTCTCAGCCATTGAAAACGTGATAATGCCCGGCCTGATTGCGGGAGAGGAGAGGAAACAGCTTAACGATTATGCGGCCGAACTGCTGGACAAGGTTGGACTTTCCGACAGGACCAAACACAGGATCGGAGAGCTTTCAGGCGGGGAGCAGCAGAGAGTGGCGCTTGCCAGGGCAATTATTATGAAACCGGAGATCCTGCTTGCCGACGAACCTACCGGGAATCTTGATTCCAAAACAGGAGACAGGATATTCGATCTGATCCTTGAGATGAACAGCGTCTTCTCGCTTTCCATAATAATGGTAACCCATAATCTTGACCTGGCAAAGAGAATGGACCGATGCCTGACTTTAAGAAACGGCACTCTTGGAATGATGAATGATGAATATGGAAGAAAAAACGGGTAAGAAACCAGAACAATTTATTTCTTCGTCATTCATCATTCATCATTCCGCATGCTGCGGTTGTTTGTGTCGAGCATTATAATACTTGGTTTGTAATCCTCAAGCTCGTCAGGTGAATACATTGCATAACCGGCGATGATGATGAGGTCTCCGACAAGACCTTTTCGAGCTGCGGCCCCGTTTAAGCCTATGACGCCGGAACCGGCCTCTCCCTCGATAATGTAGGTCTCAAATCGTTCACCGTTATTGATATTATAGATAAACACATGCTCAAAGGGGTTCAAGTCAACCTCTTTCAACAGGATGCCGTCTACGGTGAGACTACCCTCGTAATTAAGATTGCAATCGGTAACAGTAGCCCGATGAATCTTTGATTTTAACATGTTACGTAACATTTTATAAATGATGGGAGTTGATTTTATCTTCGGCCATTTAAAAGTTGTGTGTTGAGTCAATGGTGCATGGAATGCACCCCGCCGGGCCTTGCCCTGTAAACGTTCACAGGTGCTGTAGCTGTGCGTGATCAGGGCAATCAGCTATAGGCCCTGCTATGCTGGTTGCCCTGATCGCGTGCAGATGCAGCGCCTGTGAACGTTTACTTCTTCAATTTAGCCAGCCGGTCCTCTACCCAGGCCGTGTCGGAAAAGGCAAACGTGTCCTTTAAAGCCAGATATTTTTCGTAAATCTCCTTTGCCTTGTCAATAGCGCCCGTATTTTCATAAATTCTTCCCATGGCAAGGAGTCCTTCGCTTTTAAAACCGGCCATTTCACTGAGATTCGTGAAATGGGTCAGGGCCTTGTCCGGTTCATCATTACTTTCATACGCATAGGCCAGCCCGTAATGAAGCAGGGGAATAAGAGGGCTGTTCACGGTAACTTCCCTTAAAACCTCTTGATAGCCCTTGATTGCATCCTGAAATTTTTTGTCGTCAAAGGCCGTATTAGCCATTTCCAACCGACCCAGCAAGGCGGCGTCAGTGCTCCCGTAGTCGGACAAAAGATCCGCCATGAGCTGGTCCTTAGCAACGGCGCCCGGATTCTCCTTAAGGGCCTTGGCAAGCAAGGCCACGGATTCATCTCTCCTGGTCTCCGCATAGTGATCCAGAAAGACCCAGCCGAAAACCATCACCGTAACCACGACCGCGGCAATTTTGATATTCCTTTTATTTTTTCTAAGGAATGAAACCACTCCTGGAGGCAGATTTAATTCATCGAGGACATCCCGCTTCCTTTCGATATCTATGGTTTCAAGATTTTTAATATCAAAGGCACTCTTGTCGCTCATGCAATACCCCGTTCAGGTTCAAGGTTCAAGGGTTCAAAGCTCAAGGCGACCAACCGAGAACCTGACAACTTGAGTAGTTACCAATTTTCAGCCAAAACAATTAAAAGACAATATAACTGCAATGCAAAAAAAATGCATCTTTGATTTCACAGATCAGTAAAAACCCCTCGACGAACCGATAATAAATATTTACCATGTATAAGATGAATCCTTCTTCAGATAGAATCCAAACTGTAACTGAAATCACAAAATCCATCAAAGGACTCCTGGAATCGGGGTTTAATTTTGTCACGGTTGTCGGCGAAATTTCCAACCTTCGGCGTCCCTATTCAGGACATCTTTACTTTACACTCAAAGACCGGGAATCGCAGCTCAAGGCTGTGATGTTCAGATCTCAGCAGCGATATCTGCAAACAAATCCAAGAGAAGGCACGGAAGTGATCTGCACGGGCCGGATCTCCGTATATGAACCCCGCGGTGAGTATCAGCTCATCGTAGATGTCATGGATCTTAAGGGCGCAGGCGAACTCCGGATCGCTTTTGAGATGCTTAAAAAGAAACTCGCACAAGAAGGATTATTTGATGAATCTCGAAAAAAAAAGATTCCATTGGTCCCGGAATCCGTAGCCCTTGTCACATCTCCAAGCGGAGCCGCGCTTTTTGACTTTCTTAAAATCGCCGAATCCAGACTGAATTCCGTTCCTATAGAAATCTTCCCGGTACGGGTTCAGGGACAGGGTGCTGCCGATGATATAGTTGAAGCGCTTACCCTTTTAAACCAGAGGGAAAAAACAAGTGTTATTATCCTTTGCCGCGGCGGCGGATCAATCGAAGACCTGTGGTCGTTTAACGAAGAAAAAGTGGCCAGGGCTGTTCATGCATCCAAGATACCTGTGGTTTCCGCAGTAGGGCATGAAATTGATTTCACGATTTCCGATTTTGCGGCGGATTACCGTGCCCCGACTCCCACGGCCGCGGCAGAGGCAGTGATCCCGGACGGCGCGGCAATTCGGGAGAAAATCTCATTTCTCAAGGAACGTTTGACCCGAACCGTCACAAAAATTATTGATGATCATCGCTCAGACATAGAGACTTTGGTCAGGATGCTGGGAGACCCCACCTCCATGCTGTCTCACTTCATGCTGGTACTGGACCAGTCCCAGATCAGACTGTTTCATGCAGTTTCAGATTTACAGGCAGACCGGAGAACAAGGATTGACAGGGCATATGCCAAGGTAGTTAATCAAAATCCCGCGCAGCGGCTGTCACATCAGCGCCAATGGACCATGGAACTGGTCAGGCAGTTAAACCTTTTCACGGAAATGCAACTTGAGCGGAAAAGAAAGGAACTTAAGGCCGCATCCGCGCTGCTCGATGCAGTCAGTCCGCTTGCGATCCTGGGAAGGGGATATTCGATTGCAAGGTCAGCGGCAACACAACAGATCATCCGAACAATCGGCCAGGTAAAAAAAGAAGATTCTCTTGAGATTCTTCTTCAAAATGGAAAAATAGACTGCAAGGTGACCGGAACAAGGAGTCCCGAATAGTAAGCGCTCACAGGCGCAGCTTGTGAGCGAGCCCTTAGGGATGTAAATACTTTTTTAAATTTCGGTAAAAATTTTCATGAAAACCGAATGTATATAAATAAAGAGTGGAATCAATCACTTCGTATGCCAACTGGTCAGTAGAAAATTTGCATAACCGTTTGAAATCGTTAATATTTTTAGTTTTGGGTCTATTTTTAATAAAATTAACAATTTCAAGCAGTTATCCAATAGCCTTATCCTATATTAGCGTAAATTTGGGAAAACTTTCTACTGACCAGATGCCAACAATATTTGTTGTTTCTTTGATTTGAATTTATCAACCTGGACACCCTGTAAATCTCCCACTTTCATGTTTCCAATCATGGGATCATTAAAAACAGATTTTACGGCTTCATCCGGATTTTTGATTTGCTGCTTATGCAGTTTCTTTTTTTGTTTAGCAAAAACAGGTGATTGAATTATTTCCTTAATATTGGTCATTCACCCTCTCCAAATACATATGGTGTTCCTTGACCGGCCTTTATTTGTTCTTTTCCTACTAAGATATCTTGAATAAACGGTAACGGAATCTCTGGGTTTTCTTCAATTATTTGTCCTATTTTTGCCCAATATTCAAATTGACCGGCAATTGATCTTTTGAAAATTTTGGACTTGATTTTTGCCTTCTCAAATAGATCATCAGATACTTTAACTGCTGTAGCCATGAGTCCTCCTAATTATAGTGAATTTATGTATGGTTTTAACTTCCGGTTTTGAGTAAATCTTACGTGTCAGTCTTAGAAGACGTAGCATATTGATGTTGTAAAACGGTTGCCGGAATTGTCATCCTCATCACGTTCGGTTGAGACATGGATCCATTCCATGCCGACCTTGACCGGTTTTGCTAGTTGATACCATGCATTAAGATAGTATTGTTCGTTTCGTGTGAATCTTGAATCATTATAATCGTTTCCAATGTCATCATCATCCGGATTGTCGACACCATAACCTCCGGTCATGCTGAATTTATCGGTAAACGCGTAAGTAAGATCGATCCATCCGCCAAATGCAGCAGCAGGTCCCGGTTCCTGGCCGGGATCGAGTTCTTCAGACACATCAAGATTGGAGCGCAGGAAATTTTCTCCAATGCCGGCACCGGTCCAAATCTCGCCTTTTAATGTTAATGCATTGTATTTGTACCTGAATTCTCCACATACAAGCCAACGGTCAGTATTTTCTGAATTGTCCGTACCATAGTCGGCATGGCGGTAACCGGCGCCAAGAGCAAGCATTCCATTTTCACCTAAGAATCCATTGCTGTATGCCACTCTGCTCAAAATCCAAGGCATACGGTCTTCTCTTTCATTGTCAGTGGTTCGGTGCTTCATGGCTGATGCTAGAATTTCAAAATCCCCCAGCGTTTGACGAACCGTGGCCTGGGGTACACGATGCCACAGGTTGCCGGCGCTGGACAAAATACCGAAGTCAATGGTTGAGGGATTAAGCTGTGCCACCGGTATCCAGTCCTGACCGATGCGGACACCGGCGCCCCGGTCATGGCTAAGATCGACATAGCCCAGGCGCATACGTGGTAACAGGCTGCTTCCGTTATCGTCACCGTAAAAATCAATTTCAACACGACCCTTTGCCAACCAGTTATCCCAGTTGTGGCTGGCCTCGAAACCGAATCTGGTATCGCGGGGATTAAAATTAACCGAGTCGTTTTTATAATCATCCCCTTTAACAACAGCGTGTACCTGGTCATTATTATTCAATTCCGCGGTATCATAATGAGCGTCCACCTTGACTTTCCCATAAAGCCGCATGTTGTATTTGGACCATACTGACGGGGCCCCGGATGCCGGAGCAGCGCCCTTTGCTGCCTGAGCAACGGCCGGGGCCGGGACTGGAACTGTTTCAAGCTGCTCTAAACGTCCCTGCATGGCCTGCATGCTCTTTTGCATCTCCATCATTTTTTCCTGCATGGTCTTTAATTGAGCTTTCAGATCATCAACGGATTCGGCATAAACAGGTCCGTTCATCCCACCAAGTAGACTTGCCGACACAATACTGAATGCCACTACCATAACTTTAAAAAACCTGAACCTGCGTTGCTGCATTTCTTTTTCTCCTTTTTCATTGTTAACTGGTCAGTAGAAAGTTTTCCCCAATTTACGCTAATACAGGACAAAGTTGTTGGATAACTGCTTGAAATTACTCAATTTGTTAAAAATCGACCTAGAACTAAAAATATTAATGATTTCAAACGGTTATGCAAACTTTCTACTGACCAGTTGTTAAGGGAATTTTTTGAAAAATTTTTCCTTTAATGTGGCCGGATGACAGTGTTTTTATCCTTAGTCCCGACTTCCTTCTCTGCCTCGTGATAGACCGGAAAGGTAATACTGAAAACCAGTCCGTGTTC
>JAYEGR010000025.1:0-4914 GCA_034659175.1 Thermodesulfobacteriota bacterium
GCAGGGGAACGGGCAACCAAATGAACAACTGTTTCTTTGAGATTTCCAAATCTAGAAAAACCGATATCATTATATTTCCAAATTCCAAATGAATTGAAATGAGCTATAGCCGGGAGAGAAAAGTATTTCCCATTATGATTATAACTACGAAGACCGCCCCACATAGAAAGGTATCTCTGTACGGAGCGTTGTGAACAGGACAGAAGTACCTCCAATTGGGAGAGTGTCATTACCTGGGCAGAAATAAAGTGGCGCATCGCCTTATCGAGGAGTTCTTTTTTGACCATATCCGCAATCCTGATTTTGTCATAATATATGAAATATGTCGGAACATATATCACGACAAAACTAGAATTGTCAAGCACAACCAGTTGAAAAAGCATAGTTTTTCGGTAACCAAAAAATCATCATCCCTATACTATGACAAAAACACCTGCAGGAATATATATTGTCAAGCCAGGATTGGCCTAGTCAATTGAGGTAGAGAATACATATGGGAATAAAGCTGTTTTCCCCTATAAATAAAGGAATTATCGTTGATATTTATTGAAAATAGGTGAGTTTTTGATTTGGTCAGCTATGCTGAAATGGATCTGTGGGGCGCAAAAAAAAAGGATTGTTTTGGATGATTATTTTTGTCCAACTGCCTAAGAATGATGGTACAGTCGTCGGACAAATGATAAGCGACAAAACACTAAGGGATATTGCAAAGGCCATTGGTGACCACATTGAGCCTGAGATTTTTCCTGTTATTCAGAATATCAATCTCAGAGGCAAGGAATGTGTCCAAGTTGAATTTCGTGGGAATGAAGTGCCTTACTACGCTTATGGCAGAGCTTATGCCAGAGTTGGCGATTCAAACCGTCAACTAAGCGCAAAGGAAATTCAAAATATTATTTTAGAGAAGAATAAGGACAGGTTGCGGTGGGATAACAAGGTTTGCGATACTGCAAATTTAGCGGACATTTCAAGTCAAAAACTAAAATCCTTCATTAAGGACAGTGGATTATCATACAGAAACAAGGAAAACAGCCTGGACAAGCTGGGGTTACTCAGTAAAGGGCAATTGTTGAACACGGCGGTCATTCTTTTTGCTAATAATCCTGGAAAATATTTTCCGAATGCAAAACTGAGATGTGCAGTATTTGGAAGGATTGATACGGCCTATATTGTTGACAGACAGGAATACACCGGAGATCTTTTCTATCTCATCAATAGCGCTGAAACGTATATCTTAGAACATATTAATATTGGGATGAGGCTTGACGGATTAGTCAGAGTAGATGTTCCTGAAATTGCCAAAGACGCTTTTCGTGAGGCCATTATCAATGCATTTTGTCACAGAGATTATTATGAATATGATTCTGTGAATATTGCAATTTTCAAAGACCGGCTTGAAATTAGGAATCCCGGCAGACTTTATGGCGGTTTGACCATTAAACAAATCAGAACCAAGATGGTTTCACAAAGAAGAAACGAACTGATTGCGGACATATTTCACAGGGGTCGTTTTGTTGAAAGATGGGGCAGAGGAATCAGCCTTATTCTTTCTAACGAACCGACCGCAAAATTTGAAGAGATAGGCGAATCATTTTATGTCACATTTAAACGGAAAAATTATGAAAGCCGGATGCCCCATAAGACAAAGTTGCCTGAAAATCTATCTGAACTTCAGAGGATTATCATGACTAATATGCTCCAAAAGCCAAGAATTACATACGCCCAACTTGTAAATATTACAGGTAAGTCAAGGGAAGCTATCAGGAAAAACATCAACTCATTAAAGAAAGCAGGATTCATAAAACGGATCGGCCCTGATAAGGGTGGGCACTGGCAGATTAGTAAGCTCTAACTGATTTCAGAAAATCTACCTTTAATCAACAGAGATTAACAAGGTCTGTTCATACACCATTTTTCCCACATTTTCCGGTAAGCCGTCTCAAGGGAGCTGCAAATCAGCGCTCCGTTTGTGAGCGGCGACTGTGAAACCATGTTCCTTAACCCGGACCGCAATCGGGCGAGGCGATTAGTATCCATAGTCAGGCCCACTGCTGTTTCCAGGTATTCCTCACTTTTTTCGGTAATGGTCTCAAAAAGGTTCACCTGCGACAGGATACTTGCTCCCACCCGTGCGGAATGGTTTTCCCCTGCAAGTGTAATAACCGGCACTCCCATCCACAGCGCCTCGCATGTTGTGGTCGTGCCATTGTACGGGAATGTGTCCAGGGCCAGGTCGATCCGGTTATACGTTCTAAGATGCTCGCTAAGATCCGGTATAAAGCCCAGGAGTTCTATCCTTTCACGCGCATTGTCAATCCCCAATGATTTAAACATTGCATGAACCCGTTTCCTTGTATCGTTGTCGGCAAGTGATTTATATTTCATGATCAGTCTGGAATTTGGAACCGCAAGCAGTATCTCTGCCCATATTTTAATCACTTGAGGAGTTGTCTTGGCCAGGTTGTTAAAGCTGCCAAAGGTCACAAAACCATTGGATAGCGCCGGGAGAGCGGATGGCTCCGGCGAATCCTTGACAGGCTGGTAGCAGAGAAAACCATGGGCAAGGCGCACTATTTTTTCTGAATAAAAATCCCCGGATATCCCTGAAGGATCTGCCTTACCATCCGTGATCCGGTAATCCATCTGTAAAAGGCCGGTTGTGTTCGGATATCCGAGATAAGTCACCTGAATGGGGGCCGGTTTTCTCCCAAAAAGGAGAAGGCGGTTGCCCTGGGTATGGCCGGCAAGATCAACAAGTATGTCAATCGAATCTCCGACGATAAGATCAGCCGCCTCGTTGTCGCTAAGAGGGTGGATATTGCGCCATGTGACCGGCAGGGCCTTGAGCCGGGCCGTGACACTATCTTCCATAGCCATGTTTGCGTAACAGAATATTTTAAAATGGTCCTGGTCATGGTTTGCCAGGATCGGCTTTATAAAACAGGAAACAGGGTGCCTTTTAAAATCCGGGGACACATATCCTACCCGCAGACAATATTTTTTCTTAAAATCGCAGTCCCGATAAACAGGCTGGGAATCAGCAACATGCCTGGCCGCCCATTGTTTATGGGCTACAGCCATTTCATGCGGCCCGATTTTGGAACTGTAATTCATGTTCAGCAATAGATTGGTGTGGGCCTCGGAAAAACCGGGTTTTATTGAAATTGCCTTTTGGTAACACCCGGACGCCTCGTCAACCATTCCCTTTTCCATCAGCAGGTTGCCGAGGTTGTTGAGTCCCTCCGGGTATTCCGGCGCAGTTTCCAGGGCACGGTTAAAACTCGCCAGGGCATCGCCCAGTCTGCCCTGAAGCTGCAGTGTCACTCCAATGTTGTTGTGAATTCCAGGATCACCCGGTTTTAAATCCAGGGCGGTCTTGTAACTGACAAGGGCCTCGTCAAATCTCCCCGACTGCCTTTGGATATTGCCGAGGTTATTATGCGCCTGGGCAAAGCCGGGATTAAGGGATACAGCGCGCTGATATGACGTAATCGCCTTGTCTGTTTCTCCCAGTTTCCTGAACGCGTTTGCCAGGTTGTTGTGCACTTCCGGTGAATCAGGATTTAAGGCAACGGCCCGCTTAAAGCACGAGAGCGCCTCACTGTGCCTGGCCAGACACCTCAAGGTTATTCCGAGATTGTTCAGGGCATCTCCATTGTCCGGGGCCTTGGCAAGGGATTTTTCAAGGTAATTGACAGCCTCTTTGTAACGGCCGTGCTGATGTGCCAGAACTCCGAGGTAATGGAGGGCATCAGGATTAGAAGGGGTTCGGGACAGGATTTTTCTATATAGTTGTTCAGCCTCTTGTCGTCGACCGGCCTGGTGATGTTGAACAGCCATCTCAAGGAATCGTTGTTTATTCCTCTTTTTTTTGATTTTTCTTTTTATTCCCATCAGGCAGATATATTGTTGTGAGTTTTACAATTCATGTTACATGTTATAATCTTAAACCAAAAGCTTGAAACCCGTTTGGAGAATTACTTATGGACTGTCCTCATTGCGGCCGTTTTGTGGCACATCTTTACAGAAATCCTGTTCCCACCGTTGATATAATCATCGAGACAGGCGGCGGCATCGTACTGATCAATAGAAAAAATCCTCCGCACGGGTGGGCGCTTCCGGGCGGTTTTGTGGGTTACGGCGAAACGCTGGAGACTGCCGCGGTGCGGGAGGCCAAGGAGGAAACCGGCCTGGTTGTACGTTTGGTTGAGCAATTCCATGCCTATTCAGCACCTGAAAGGGATCCCAGACAGCACACTGTCAGCATGGTGTTTATTGCAAAAGCCTCGGGAACCCTTCAAGCAGGCGATGACGCCGGACAGGCCGAGATTTTTTCATTAAACAGACTTCCGGAACTTGCCTTTGACCACGGGGAGATCCTGGATGATTACGGCCGATACAAAATGACCGGCAAAAAGGACCATTTGCTGAAAATTGACAAAACGTAACTTCTCAACCCCATCCCTAATGTACCTTTTCAAGGGGTTGAAATAAAATTACCCATCTTACTTTCTCGCAAGGCTTTATTGCCTAAAGCATAGGCGCCTGTTAATAAATACATAACACCCCCAATAATATAAATCATACGAATGGGAACAAAGCCGGAGAGCCACGCGAAGAAAATGCCGGCAAGCATAAACACGACGTTTCGCAGCATCTCTCGTGTCGCATAAACACGTCCTAACTGCCCTTCTTCAACCGTCCCTTGCAGCAGTGAATCCTGAGCCACATCCCGGATAGCATTGGGTGGGCCAAAAACAAAGGCAAACAAAACAGCCATCCAAACTGTCGGCACTGGTTCAGTTTAATTGGGAAGCTTTACACTGTGAAATCAACATGTTATCATGTATGGTAGTAGGCGTTTATTCCAAGTAGTTTTTCAGCGCTATGCAACCCATCACAGAAAAAAGGGTG
>JAYEGR010000026.1:0-4880 GCA_034659175.1 Thermodesulfobacteriota bacterium
GACAGACCATGTTTTTTGATAGCCAATCAAGGGAGCCCGGTGTCGTTGCCGGATCCGTCAGGCAACCAACGGGAATTTTTTGCCCTTGGCAACCAACGGTTCAAAGAAAAAATAGCCGCCATGCTTGGCCGCCGGGTAACTCCCGGAAAAGCAGGCAGGCCGCGAAAAAAACAGAGAGAAGGAGGGTGACGGATAAACGTGGTCTGTCCCCTATTCTTCTATTCTGTTCTATTCTCGCCTTTCCGAAAATATATACCTTGATATTAGGCGTGGGCAAGTATATATTGTTCGGTATAGATTAACCAAATTCACAGAGAGGGCATCATGGATACTGCTAAACTTTTTATTAACGGACGAAGTCAAGCTGTGCGCCTACCAAAGTCATATCGATTTGAGGGAAACGAAGTATATGTAAAAAAAGTATCTGAAGGGGTTCTTCTTTTACCTAAAGACAAGACGATATGGGATGTTTGGGAAAAAAATTTACAAAAATATGATTCACCATTTATGGTTGAACGAAATCAACCGGAATCACAACAACAAAGAGAAGGCCTAGATGAAGTTTTTGATTGATACAAATATTTGCATATACATCATGAATGACCATCCCCCAGAGGTTATTCAGAAGTTTAGAAAGATAGGCGTAGGGAATGTTTGTATATCGTCTGTAACTGTATCGGAACTTCACTATGGCGCTTGCAAAAGCAAACAAATTAAGAAAAACATGAAACGGCTTGAGGAGTTTCTTAGCCCATTTGAAATCATATCATATGACGAAAGTGCGTCAGAATGCTACGGGAAAATTCGTTCTCGACTAGAGAAGCAAGGTAATGTTATTGGTCCTCTTGACATGCTTATAGCAGCCCACGCATTAAGTGAAAATTTAACATTGATCACAAACAATGAGAAAGAATTCAAACGGGTAAAATCATTGAAAGTTGAAAATTGGGTTGCTAAGCAAAACACTTGACTTCAACTTTACTGATTATGGTATATTATTATGGCATGGCATGTTGACTTGAGCAGGAAGGCGAACAAACAAAAAAAGTCGTTGCCTAAAATAAACTAAGTGCCTGATTTTACTGGTGGGCCATGTAGGACTTGAACCTACAACCTGCTGATTAAGAGTCAGATGCTCTGCCAAATTGAGCTAATGGCCCGGACTTGATGTGCGTAGAAAGGCAGCAAATTATCATATGTTACCCTGTACGTCAAGAAGATAGTGTGTAATCGTTCACAGGTGCTGTATAGGTCAACCAACATAGGTTTGGCTATAGCTGATTGCCCTGATCACGCACATCTACAGCGCCTGTGAACGATTACAAAAAACCTACTCTACACCGCTCTGCTTTGGATTCAGCAGTTCGTCAAATACGATGATTTTTTGAAAGACGTGAAAGTCCTTTTCATCCTCAAGCACCGGGCTGAAGTCAAATGGACGAAGGCCTTTCAGCACCCGGTAAATTTCCGGGGCAAATCTCTCCTTTGCCAGAAGCCCCAGGTAACCGCCATTGCCCTTATATCCTTTGCCTGCGAATTCCGCGGCCAGAAAATTAAAATCTTCCCCATCCCTCAAACGCCTGAGTACCTTCTCCGCCTTATTGGATGACGACACAACTATATTGCGGATGTGAAACGGTCCTTTCCATTTTTCCTTCCAGTCCGGGGCGAACAACTGTTCTTCCGGATCTGAAACACTTTTCAGGTGGTCTGTAATTTCCTCGCCGGGATGGCCCATGGCCCGTGCAAGGTGTGCGCACTTCCATGCCTGTTTATAGTCTTCCTGGTCAATTAAAATTGCCGCCATGTTATAATAAACACCGCTGTAACCCGGATTGCGTTTTAACGCATCCCTGTAGTGCGGGATGGCCTCATCAAATTTACCGTCGGCTTGACGGATAAGAGCTAAACTTGCATGCAGGGATGCATCTTCCGGCCTCAACTTGATAGCGCTTTTAATGCTTTTTCCCGCCGAAACAGCATTGCCGTTTTGCACGTATGCTGATGACAGCTTTTGATAAAACACAGGGTCTGTTGAATCAAGTTCAATTGCCTTTAAATACTGTTCAACAGCCTGATCATATAATCCGACCTTTGCATAAGCCTCGCCAAACTTGAAATAATCCAAAGCCTGGCACGTTTTCTTATCCTCAGCCTCTTTTTCATCATCCAGATCAATTTCAAATATCATATCACGGGCAGCATCAGGAAATTCCTTTTGCAGCAGGGCCACGTATTTTTCCTGATCATTAACGTCCTGCCTTGCCGCCTTTTGGAACCAGAAAAGAGCCGTGTCAAAATCTTTTTTAACACCACGGCCGTCCGTATACATAAGACCCAGTAAATTCCGGGCATCCATATTCCCCTGCTCTCCCGCCATTTCAAGCCAGTAAACAGCCTCCACTAAATCCTGTTTAACACCCCGGCCTTCCATGTACATAAATCCGAGAGAGTACTGCGCAACACTGCTGCCCTGGTCGGCCGCCTTTCTATACCAGTAGGCCGCCTCTTCAGGGTCTTTTTCAATGCCTTCTCCTTCAGCATACATCATTGCCAAAATATTCAGGGCATCAATGTTACCCGTTTTTGCAACCCTTTCAAACCAGTAGGCTGCCTCTTCAGGATCTCTTCCAACGCCTTCTCCCTTAATATACATCTGCGCGACAATCTGCTGGGCCTCGACATTATCACGTTCCGCGGCCTTTAAAAACCAGTGGAAGGCCCTTTCCAGATCCTGTTTAACCTCAACGCCGACGGAATATTTCCGGCCTAGAAAAAACTGGGCGTCAATATTTCCATATTCCGCCTCTTTTTCATACCATTCGATCTCCTGTTTAAGGTCCCTGCCCGTTGCAGCGTCTTCGGCCCTCCTGCTCTCATCTTTCCTCTTGCCGATCTGTTTATTTACAATATCCAGTATATTCCTGGCCCTGTGATAGCCCTGTTCAGCAGCCTTACGAATCCAGTAAGCAGCCTTTTCAAGATCCTTATCCACACCCTGGCCCACGGAAAGCATGCTGCCGAGTCTTTCCTGCGCAACCACATCGCCCTGTTCAGCAGCCTTCTGAAACCAGTAGACAGCCAAATCCAAGTCCTTTCTCGGACCGTCCGACAAATCCGGTTCCGTGGACACAAACGAATTATCAACGTTTAAAGCCGCATCTAATAAATATTCATCTTCACATGGTTCGGCAATCTCGGTCATATCGTCTGTTACATCGGAAACGTCATCCGCCGGATCGACAAAACAGACGTCAGGTTTAATTGTCAGGGCGCCTTCACCTGTATAATACATTAGTCCCATTTTTGTCTGAGCGCCGCTGATTCCCTGTTTCGCAGCCTTTTTAAACCAATCAAACGCGGCCCTGACGTCTTGTTTGACACCATCCCCTTGATAATACTTCAAGGCCAGGCTGTACTGGGCATGGCCATATTCCTGTTCAGCGGCCTTTTGACACCAATCAAAGGACTTCTTTCTGTCCATTGTCACACCTGCGCCCAGATAGTATCTTTCCGCAAGTTTTGCCTGGGAGTGAGCGTTTCCTTTTTCCGCCGCTTTTTTAAACCAATAAAATGCCTTTTGATCGTCTTTTTCAACGCTCTTGCCTGCCGCATAAATGGTCGCAAGCGTGTCCTGGGCGTTTATGTTTCCTTCACGGGCCGCCTTTTTATACCATTCAAGTATTTCTTTTGACCGATTTTTTCGAAACCGAGGCACATCAACCGATTTTTCGCTGGATTCGCTTACTTTCCTCGTCAATTCAGCAATAATTTTGCCACGTTTGCGCCCTGAAAAAACATCGTGCTTGTCCCATTGCTCAACTTTTTCCATATCACGCGCGGCCCCAAGAAGCCCTCTTTCATACATAGGGCCGAGAAAAGTCTGTCCCCTGGTATGCACCTGTTCCAATATACTTTCAGATAAATCGGGCGTCATCTGAAGATCCCTGTCAACACCCAGCCCTTTTTCAAACATTTTCCAGAGACGGGACCTGCCCTCACCATGCCCATGATCCGCGGCCTTTTGATACAACTTGACAGCCTCCCTGAAATCCCTGGTCACTCCCTGTCCGGTTTCAAATAACATTCCCAGATTGACCAGGGCCTCAAGATCGCCGGAATCAGCCGCCTTACGATACCAGGAAGCGGCTTTCCTGAAATTCTGTTTTACACCGTTTCCATTCTCATACATCTCCCCCAGAAGCCGCTTTCCCACCGCGCTCTCCTGTTGAACCGCCTTTCTGAACCAAAAAAAAGCCCGCTTCGGATTCTTGGAAACATCCTCGCCGTTTCCGTATGCAATGCCGAGTTCGATCTGAGCATCAACCGAGCCCGCTTCAGCACGGTTGACAAGGTCGGAGATTGGTTTCGAGGCGGCGCAGACGATATTGCCGAATAACAGGCCAATGACTGCAAGGAGTACTAAGAGCCTGATGTTCAGGCGGTATATGGAGGGAAGATGTTTCACGGTTCAGGGGTTAGGGGTTCAGGGCTCAAAGGTTCAAAGGTCCCGGGGTTTTGGGGGTGCAATACAAAAGAGTGACACCATTTAGTACCTTAGTGGTAATTTTCTTGTTTTTTATGGCAAGAAATCAAAAAGGTGAAATATTTTTAAATAGTTACGCGCAGATGTTAAGGTACTTATCCAGGACCTTTAAAAAATTCCAGTTTATCTGGGTTAGATAATGCCACATTTCGATATTTTTATCTCTGTTCATCATTCATCATTTTAAACAAACCCGGCACCTATTCTATATAACCCTTTTCACAACATGCATCCAACACAAGTTCCTTTAAACACCGGATAAAGGCGGGTTGCACGTTTAAGGAACTTGCCCGTTTCAGTTCCATGCCCAGACTCTCTGCCAGCTCCCTGTACT
>JAYEGR010000027.1:0-47763 GCA_034659175.1 Thermodesulfobacteriota bacterium
GGCTCTAAGAACCTGTATGTGACCAGATTAATATTGGTATTAAGAAGCATTTCTCCTTCAACCATTGTCGGTCCTCCCATGCTGAGATTTGTAACCGAGACAATACGAGGCAGCTTGCTGACATGGTCAAGAAAAGTTCCCACATTGTGATACGGCCCCTTGACCTGAATATTTATCGGGATATTCGCGTAGAACTCTTTACGGGTTTCTCCCTTTGGTGTAAATGAGATAAAATCAAGGCCTGCGTTGGTACCTTCGCTTGAAATATTGGTCAGAAGAGAAGGAATCTCCTTTTGCTGGGGCAGAAGGAGCGACGCCCGTTTGAATCGTTGCCGTGTGACCCCAAGTTCTTCCTTGTGTTTGTCGAGTTTGGCCACGGTTGCCTCGATTTGCCTGACTTCCGCCTCAAGCTTGGTTCGATTCTTTTTCAGATTATTTATTTCTTTGTTCTTGGGCGTGAAAAGCAGAAAATAATAGGCTGCCAGGGGAATTATCAAGGCCACGGCAACTATTCCGTATTTATGTTTGACCGGAAGATTGATGATCTTTGTCTCCAGAAAGGAGTCAAAGGCGGTCTTCAGTTTATCTAGGGCTAGGGATATTTTTTTCTTCAATGCTTTCCCGCACTAATTGTAATTTTGTTGTAAACGTTTGCCATGTTGTAAAAAAAATTGAACCTTTACAGTCCAGGTGTTGTAACAACCAATGCCATTGAAAATGATTTTAATTTTCTGCCTGCAACTACCATTTGTGATGTTGTCTTGAGGTCAGCGCTCGCAAAAAAAGGCGAGGCAGTCAATTTTTTCATATATCCGGCAATAGTGGCATTATCCAGCGCCACGCCGCTGATCTGCAACTGTCTTGACGACTGCTGCAGGCTTTTCAACCAAACCCGCTTGGACGGTGTGTTTCTGGCTATCTCATCCAAGACCCGTACCGTGACCTGTGAATTCATTTTGAGTTTTTTTATTACATCGAGTTTGGTCTCCAGATTAAGTTTGGCCTGTTTTAATTCTTTTATCTGGTTCAGAATGTGCTGGTTATCGGCCTTTATTTTTTCGAATTCTTTGATCTGGCAGTTGATTTTGTCCGCTGTTTGGGCCATTGTCCACGTGTGTCCGCCCAAAACAGCGCCAAGAAGCGCCAGCATGAGTAAAAAGCCCACGACCTCGTTGCCGGCCTTGATCCGCTTTTTTATTTGCCTTACTGGAAAGAGATTTATCTGTATCATACGCGATTAGTAAACGTTCATGGTCATTTAACAAAAGGGTTGTACAATTCCTGCCCTGTAATCGTTTAAAGACGCCTTATAAGGCAACCGGTCTCGTTGCCAGTCCGGCACATATTGCCATTTCAGGGGCAATTTGCGCCAAGTAGTCAGGATCGATTGCACTACTGTCAATCGAGGCCTTGAAAAAAGGATTAAAGATTTCAACAGGTATTCCTGTTTCCTGTTGGAAAAACCGGGCCAGACCGTTTATTCTGGCGCCGCCGCCGCTCAAGATCAGTTTGCCGATGCTTTCATCAGGGTAATTGGAGAAATAAAAATCCAGGGCCCGCTTTATCTCAGTGATCCACTGTGTACATGCGTTAACAAAAATTTCTTCCAGTCTCTCCTGCTTGTCTCCTGGTAAAATCATTCCGATCTTCAGTGCCTCGGCATCTTCATACGACATATCAAAGGCGGACTGGATTTGTTCCGTAACCTGCCGGCTTCCAAGAACAACGTCACGTGCCAGGATGGAAGTTCCCGATGAAATAATGTTGATATTCATCTTCGATGCCCCGATGTCTATAAGGGTCACGTTTTCGTCAAGGCTGAAGTTGGCATCATAGGCGTTTTCCAATGCAAAGGCATCGACATCAACGATCACTGTCTTTAAGCCCACGGAATCGAGCAGGGACAGATACTCGTCAACCACTTCTTTTTTTGCGGCAACAAGCATCACGTCAGTTCGGTCTTCATTTTCCGTATTTGTTTTTAAATCCTGGAAATCGAGGTAAACGTCATCGATATCAAAGGGGATATACTGTTCGGCTTCGGATTGGATGTGGGATTCCATTTCCTCCTGGGTCATGACTGCAAGATTAATTTTTTTGACAATGACCGAGTATCCGGAAATCGAGAAGGCAATCTTCTTGCCCTTTACCCGGAGATTTTCGACAAGAGATGATATCGTTTCGGCTACAGCGGCAGGTTCCTGGAGTACCCCGTCTCTGACGGTGTCAGGTGGCAGAACAGAGCTTCCAAGGCTTACAAGTTTGCGGCCGCTGTCGGTCTCGGACATTTCGCACATCTTGACTGAATGCGAACCGATATCAAGGCCTATTGAAAGTTTCTGCTTTTTTAGAAATGGAAGTTTAAAACGGCCCATAATGTAATAGCCCTTTAAGCGTCGTTCTGCGGAGATTATGATAAGGATTATTTTTATAATACCATATATTATATAGAAAAGTTTAAAAAAAGGAAGATGTCAAGAATATTTTTTTTCTTACTCTCCGAACCCTCCGATATTTCACAAAAAACAGACAAGATTTTAGTGAATCGAAACCGTTTTTGGAATCCATAAAACGTAATTTTGAGGTAAAGATGATGCTTTGATCCAACATGTTGTGTTTTTTCAGTTGCAGTAGCACAATATGTATTGGCTGGTTGGGCAAACATTCACCATGTATTAAAAAAGTTCTGATTATAACGAATTTTGGGAGGCGCTGACAAAAAAACGATGCAAGGCTTTTATTCCCAAAATCTGTTATAATCAGAAAAAAAATGAAAATATTCCGCGCGTAAGCATTTACAAGCGCTGCATCTGTCTGCGATGGCGAACCCTTACGTTACCGGAAGCGGAGAGCTTGACAAGGATGTGATTTTTACCGGCAGGAAGGCAAACGTTCTTGAGTTTTTTGCTGTTTTAGTTTAATTTCTCCGGTGGTCTGTGTCTCAGGCTATACAGCCATGTTAGAAAACGCATTAATTAAAGGAGATAGTCAGGTGTCATCCAACCAGCAGGAATCCAAGCGCATATCTACCTTAAGGGAATCAATAGAGGCTATATTCATTGCTTTGATTGTGGCCCTGTTTATCAGAACGTTCGTGGTACAGGCATTTAAGATTCCATCCGGTTCCATGATTCCTACGCTTTTGATCGGTGACCACATTCTTGTCAACAAGTTTATCTACGGCATCAAGAATCCAATTACCAGAAATACATTGATCTCAATCGGTGAGCCTGAACGAAATGATGTAATAGTGTTTAAATATCCGGTCAATCCAAAGCAGGATTTTATCAAAAGAGTAATAGGCGTTGCCGGAGACCGGATCGAGATACTGGATAAGCGTGTATATGTAAACGGAAAGTTATTTGAAGTTAAGAACGCCATTCATCTTGACTCGAAAATTATAAGCGGAGATCTTCAGCCGCGTGACAACTTGGGCACCATAATCGTTCCTGAAAACTCGTTGTTTGTGATGGGAGACAACAGGGACAACAGTCACGACAGCCGGTTCTGGAAATTTGTGGACATGGACGCGGTCAAGGGCAAGGCCTTTATTATGTATTGGTCATGGAACCGGGAAGATTTTTCAGTGCGGTGGAACCGTATCGGTGACATGATTCATTGAAAGGAATGCGATGGCAGCCAAGCAACATTTTGACCACAAGCACATTCTCAGCATGGAGGATCTCTCCAAAGCTGATATCCGTCTGATTCTCCAAACTGCCGAGTCACTGAAAGAGATATCGGAACGTTCCATTAAAAAGGTGCCCACACTCCGCGGTAAAACCATGGTCAACTTTTTTTTTGAGCCAAGCACCAGAACCCGTATATCCTTTGAAATTGCCGCAAAACGGATGAGCGCCGACACTTTTAGCATCTCAGCCTCAACAAGTTCCATCCGGAAAGGGGAAACCCTGATCGACACGGCCAGAAATCTCATGGCCATGAATCCGGATGTAATCATAATCCGTCATTCCTGCGCAGGCGCTCCTCAAATGCTTGCGGATCATATTGATGCCTCGGTTATCAATGCCGGGGACGGGATACACGAACATCCCAGTCAGTGTTTATTGGACATGATGACGGTCAGGGAAAAAAAAGGGAAAATTGAAGGTCTGACTCTTGCGATTGTGGGCGACATCAGCCACAGCCGGGTTGCACATTCCAATATTATCGGATTTTCAAAAATGGGCGCAAAGGTCAGGGTGTGCGGCCCTTCCACCATGATTCCGATTGGGATTGAAGACATAGGGGCAGAGGTCTGCGGTTCGGTCGAGGAGGCGATTGACGGCGTGGACGTGGTGATGGCTTTGAGAATTCAAAAGGAACGGCAAAAAGATCCTCTGGTACCTTCGTTCAGAGAATATTCCACGTATTTTGGTATCACCAAGCGCAATATCGGAGCGGCTAAACCTGATGCGATGATCATGCATCCCGGGCCGATGAATCGTGGAGTGGAATTGGATTCCGACCTGGCGGACGGATCACGTTCCGTGATTCTTGACCAGGTGACCAATGGTGTTGCCGTTAGAATGGCATTATTATATTTGATCCTGGGGTAAATATTCGGCAGCGCTCCATCTGTTCACGATCAGGCCTTCCAGCATACTTATGTATCGCTGAAAGACCTGATCGTGAACACCTGGAGCGCCCCGCAGGAAGTGCCCTTGGGGTGCACTGTCAAACATTTACAGACTGAAATTTTTTGTAATTTTTCCACACAAGCCGAATATTTACATCCTGGGAGGTGATTAATGATGACCGGTAGGGCTCCCATGACGGGTTTTCAGAAAATGAGAGGCCATGATGCATCTTTTGACGCGCCTCTGCTTCTTGAAAACGGCAGAATCATTGATCCTGTGAACGGGCTGGACATGAAAGGCGACCTCCTTGTTGAGAATGGAAGGATTTCATGGGTGAGGCCGTCTGACCGGGAATCAGTCACAGCGCCTGACGATACGCGCACTGTCGATCTTGATGGCAAATGGATTCTGCCCGGTTTTATTGACATGCACGTGCATCTGAGGGAACCCGGCGAAGAATATAAGGAGACTATTGAAAGCGGCACAAAAGCGGCTGCGGCAGGAGGTTTTTGCGCAGTGGCCTGCATGCCGAACACAATTCCGGTGAATGATTGTGAGGCAGTAACTTTATTTATCAAGGCCAGGGCGCGGATCGGTTATTGCCGGGTTTATCCCGTGGGCTCGATCAGCAAAGGCGGAAAGGGAGAGGCCCTTGCTGAATTCGGCGAAATGAGAGCAGCAGGCGCTGTTGCAGTCTCTGATGATGGACGTCCCGTCAGTGACGGTCAGTTAATGAGGAGGGCGCTTGAATACTGTGCCGACCATAACCTTCTGCTTATATCACATTCGGAAGAGCTTGATTTAAGTCGGAGCGGCGTCATGAATGAAGGCCTTGTTTCCACGGAAATGGGTCTGCGAGGTATTCCGAAATCCGCCGAGGAGGTGATGATTTATCGCGACCTCTCTTTAGCTGAATTTACAAATCGTCCGGTTCATATTGCTCACGTGAGCACCAGGGAGTCGGTGAGCCTGATACGAAGATCCAAGGCAAGAGGCTGCCCTGTGACTGCAGAGACAGCGCCTCATTATTTCACGCTTACCGAGGATGCCGTAAAAGGTTACAACACCAGGGCAAAAATGAACCCGCCCTTGAGAACAGACGATGATGTGGAGGCAATCCGGGAAGGACTCAGGGACGGAACAATTGATGCTATTGCAACTGATCATGCTCCGCACAGCGATTTTGAAAAGGACGTGGAGTTCGAATTTGCCGCAAACGGCATAATTGGACTGGAAACCGCGATACCGCTGGCTCTTGCCTTAGTAAGGGATGAAATATTCGACGTCGCGAGGCTGGTAGAACTTTTATCCGTTAATCCGGCCCGGATTCTGGGTGTTGAAGGCGGTTTTTTAAGCCCCGGTTCCAGCGCTGATATTACGGTCATAGATCCGGATCAGGAGTTTGTATACACCAAGGACAAAGTAGTATCAAAAAGCAAAAATTCTCCGTTTTTTGATTGCGAATTGAAGGGCACGGCGGTACTTACAGTTGTTGGGGGGAGGATCACCTTTTTTGATGAAGAATTAGCAGGGAATTCGGGATGATAAAACGCCCTAACTTTTAATATCAAGAAGGCTGCCCAGCATCTCATCTTGAATTTGAATTGTTTTAATATTGGCCTGGAAGAAGCGTCTGCTCAACATCATGTTGGGGAGTTCGTAGGAAAGGTCAACATTGGATTTTTCCACCAGGGTCTTACCTTCAGATGTCTGTTCGTAGACAAGCGGCCCAGGAGTCTCGATTCTCTCCACATTCGGCTTCACTCCCTGAGGTTTTGTGTCCTCAAGAGTCACCCTGGTTTTTTTAAATCCATCCGTATTGATGTTTGCCGTGTTATTTGCCGAGGACTCGGCCTTTTTTTGAAAAGCGTTTAATCCGGTCAGCGCTGAGTATACTCCGGAGATCATTTTGAAAGCCTCCTTCTTGTCCGGTTTTTTGCCGGCCATTACCTGAAATTATGTCCGGGTGAAAGATCGGCGATTTCCTGCTTATAATGTTATTTGTCGGCATTTTTTTCAGGAACTTTAATTTTTAAAATATATTAAATTTTTTATAGATTGAACCTTCACAGGTTCAGCCGTTATACATCATCACTGCAAACCTGTTGGAAACAGCCATGATTATTTTTTTTCAGGAGATTTGTTATGAAGGAAGCTGATTTTTATGAGGTGACAGACCAGACAAAACATCTCGTTCAGTGTCATTTGTGCAATCATCACTGCTTGATAAAGGATGGCAGCCGGGGACGCTGCCGTGTGAGGGAAAACCAGGGAGGGAAACTTTTAAGCCTGGTATATGGCCGGATCATCAGCGAAAATGTGGATCCGATTGAGAAAAAGCCGATTTTTCACCTGAAACCGGGGTCGCTTTCATATTCCATTGCCACCGTGGGTTGCAATTTTAAATGCCTGCACTGCCAGAATTACGAGATATCACAGTATCCGTATATACATCCAGGTAAAATTCCAGGGACGATTCGTTCACCGGAATCAGTCGTAACCGTTGCCGCACAGCAGAATTGTCAAAGCATCAGCTACACCTATGTTGAGCCCACGATTTTTTTTGAATTTGCATATGAGACCTCCAAACTGGCAAATGCAGCTGGAATAAAAAACGTATTTGTCAGTAACGGCTATACAAGTCCCGATGCCGTAAGAAAAATCGCTCCTTATCTTGATGCAAACAATATTGACTTAAAAGCATTCAGTGAAAAATTTTATCATGATGTATGCGGAGCAAGGCTTGCCCCTGTCCTGGAAACTATAAACCTTATGAAGGAACTGGGAGTCTGGGTGGAAGTAACGACCCTTATCATCCCCGGATGGAATGATTCAGACAAGGAACTTAAAAGTATTGCTGATTTTATTATGGGTATTGATTCCGATATTCCATGGCATGTAACCGGATATTATCCTACCTATAAAATGACCGACCATCCGCCGACATCAGTGGCCGGCCTGTTTCGGGCGCGTGAGATCGGACTGGATGCAGGTCTGAAATATGTATATGCGGGAAACATTCCGGGCCAAGGAGGCGAAGACACCTATTGCCCGAGCTGTAAAAAGGTTGTTATACAGCGAACCGGCTACCGAATCCATGCCGTAAACCTTGATAACGGCACCTGCAGCTTCTGCGGCGAAATAATTGCCGGAATATTCTGATCCATCCGCCTACATGAAATTATCAACGCACTTTTTTTTATTTCATTAAGAATCAGTTGATGAATCCTGGGATTTACGTTATAAAACATCCATAATTCATAATTCAAAAGCGCCCGTAGCTCAACGGATAGAGTGCCGGACTACGAATCCGTAGGTTGCAGGTTCGAATCCTGCCGGGCGCGCCAGTTATATCAAGGGTTTCAGCTTTTTGGCTGAAACCCTTTTTTTTGTTCTCCGGTACTTCTCCGGTCCACCCAACCTGGCTAATTGCTACCGCAATTTCATGGGGAGTCCCTTTAGTCACAAAAGATGAAAAAATATTGAAATATCCCCACGTACAAACAATTTGGTAAACCGTAGGTGATTGAAAGGTAATAGGAAATTGCTTTTTAACAATTTTACGGAAAGAACACAAATTTTGCTCCGCCCCTCTGCACCTTGTGTTGCACCTGTTCGTTAATAGCTACATACAAGGGAGTATGGGGCCGGATCTTCATAAATTATTTAAGGGTTGACAAGAGGGGTGAAAAGGATATCATTTGGTACGGCCCGTGTTGCAGTAGAACAATGAATAATTAGGTCACAAGGAACCGCAGAGTTTTTAAAGTGCGGTACTTCATCATTCAATGTTCCTGGTGACCTCGATATTCAATATGTTCAGGTTATTTGCGGACAGATTCTAACCACATCAAACCTTGTCACACTCTGAAAGGGGAAACTAATGATAAAAAGAGTCGTTCTTCCAATAAGCATTGTTCTTATGTATATTATTTTCCTGGCCTGCGCAACTGATACGGCTCAATGCAAACAGAGAGACGCAACAGACTCCTTCCAGGTCTTTCCTGTAGGAAAAGTAAAAAAGGATTCAGGGACGACTACGATTGAGATTTACAACAAGTATGCCGACGCCCTTTCAGGGTTGAATCGGTTTTCCCATGTCGTGGTCCTTTACTGGTTTCACAAGAATGATACACCTAAAAGGAGGGGGATCTTGCGTGTTCATCCACGACATAATCCGGTTAACCCGTTAACAGGTGTATTTGCTACCCGTTCCCCGCGCAGGCCAAATCTCATCGGCCTGTCTGTATGTAAAATCCTGTCCATTGAAAAAAATGTCATCCGAATTGATTCCATTGATGCCTTTCATGATACCCCGGTACTGGACCTCAAACCATACGTTCCCCGCATGGATATGGTAACAAGTCCACATGGCCCGCAGTGGGAGGAGTAATGCCTCGACAGAGACCGGCCGATGACAAGAGGTGGTCATAACCTTGGGCGGCGGTAATGTTTGAAAATAATAAAAAGAAAACGGTTGTTCGGGCATATCTTCTGACCTGTGCATGTGTTGTCATAATTTTGAGCCTTGGTTCGGGAGCAAACGTTTTTGCCGGGGGCTGTGACAACAGCGGAGTGGGGCTAAAGGGTTTTTCTGCGGGATCTGCTTATACCGGCATTGCTGATGATGCCTCCGCGGTCTATTATAATCCCGGGGGGCTGGCATTTCTTGACAGCAACATCTGGTATGGTGAAGTATATGGGTATGTTGTCGGTACAAAATATGAACATACCGACGTCTCTCATAAAAACCAGAGTGATGAGAAATTTTTCATTCCAGGTCTTTTTATTGCTAAGGGAAATTCAAAATACGCGCTTGGCTTTGGCTTTTATGTGCCTTATGGCGGAGCATTAACAGAATATTCAGATTTCAACAAAACATCTTTTGACCATGAATGTAAATCAGCGCTTTCCGCCTTCACCCTCTCCGCGGCTTACAGAGTTCTGCCTGATCTGTCTATCGGCGCAGGGGTCTCTGTGTATAACGGAATATTTGAAAGTAAAAACTCGGGGGTGGAAAGCGAATATGACAACATGCCTGCCGGTTACGGATACAATATCGGCATAATGTACAGGCCCGCACGGAAATGGAGTATGGGATTCTCGTTAAGAAGCGAGGTTGATGTAAAAATGGACGGTAAAATACGTGCGGCCGGACAGGAATTCGATTCCAGGGTTGAATTTACCCTGCCCTGGTATTACGAGTTTGGAGTGGGTTATAGACCTGATTCCAGACTCACCCTTGGTTTTTCGTGCCGCTATATGTTGTGGGGCGATATGGATTTGATGAATTTTACAACCGCAGGCACAAAAACTGATTTGCCGACAAATTATAAAAATAGCTGGCTTGTAGGCTTGGGAATAGCCTATGAAACAGGCGGTGAATCAACGCTGATAGCAGGGGTAAAATATGCTCAAGGGGCAACAAAGGATAAAGGATTAGATGCGGCCACCAACGATGTGGACCTGTTGATTCTGTCTGTCGGTATTCTCTATGACTTGAACAAAGCCCTGGAAATAGGAATCACGGGGTTTTATGTTATCGGTTTTGAAGAAGAATACAATTCGCAGAAGTTTGATCAAGACCATGTTGTGTTGATGTGCGGGAGCACATTCAAGTATTAAAAACCAATTCTTTTCTATAATAAGTTATTTATTTCCACATCCCTAATACCTGCTGCAGCGCATCGTCCAATTGTCTCATGTCGTACGGTTTGGCCACCACACCGCAAAAGCCGTATTTTTTATAATCCGCCATGACCGGGTCAGTAGAATAGCCGCTTGAGACAATGGCTTTGACACCGGGGTCGATCTCAAGGATTTTCCTGATGGCCTTTTTGCCCCCCATCCCTCCGGGAACAGTCAGGTCCATGATTACGCAAATAAAAGGATGACCCGCATCTCTTGCCTGCCGGTACAGTTCTACCGCCTTGTCGCCGTCTTCGGCAAACTTCACCTCATAACCAAGATGTCTGAGCATCTCGCCGGACGCTTCCAGTACCATCTTGTCATCATCCATCAATAATATTTTCCCGTTCCCTTTAACGGCCCTGCCTCTTTCTTTTTCCTTGACCTCCGATTTTTTATATGAGGCCGGCAGATAAACACAAAAGACGGTGCCCACGCCCACCTCGGATTCCACCGTCATGTCGCCGTGATGCCTTCTGATAATGGAATGAGCAGTAGCCAGCCCGAGTCCGCTCCCCTTCTGCTTGCTCGTAAAATAGGGGTCAAATACCTTGGAGAGGTGTTCCTTTGCTATTCCGATCCCATGATCTTTGATTGATATTATTACGTATTTTCCATCTGTTAACGGCAGCCCGCTTTTTTTGTTGACCATGGCATTTTCACTATGCACTTCAATGATCCCCCCCTCCGGCATGGACTGGTCAGCGTTGATAAGCAAATTATTAATCACCTGATTTATCTGCCCCTCGTCTGCTTCAACCGGCCAAAGGTTATCCGGAATAGAAACTTCGCAACTGACATTTGAACCACTCAATGCAAAAGAGACTGATTCCTTTACCATTCCGGCAATAGAAACGGTCTTCTTGATCGGCTTGCCGCCTTTTGAAAACGTAAGTAATTGCAGGGTCAAATCAGTTGCGCGCGAGCACGCCTTTCCCGCCGCATCCAGCCTTTCAAATAGCCTGCCTTCCGGGTTTGCCTGTATCTTTGCCAGGGTGATATTCCCAAGGATCCCTGTTAGAATATTGTTGAAATCATGAGCAATGCCGCCTGCCAGGACACCCACGGATTCGAGCTTGTCCGCCCTTACCAGTTTTTGCCTCAGTCTTTGTTTTGCAGTGACATCCCGAAAGACCAGAATTATACCGATGGTCTTGCCTTTCTTGTCCAGGATTGGAGCGCCGCTATCTGCAATAATTCTCTCTGTCCCATCCCTTGCTATGAGGACCGTATTATTGGCCAGACCGACAACCCTGCCCGTCTCCATCACCTTCCTGGCAGGATTCTCACAGAGCTGGCGGGTTTTTTCATTGATGATGTGAAAAATCTTGTCTAGAAATTTGCCGATACTCTCTTTTTGACTCCAGCCGGTCAATTTTTCGGCCACTTTGTTGATCAAGACCACGGAGCCTTCTGCATCAGTTGCAATCACTCCATCGCCGATGGACCGCAGCGTAACAGCGAGACGTTCCTTCTCTGCAATAAGGGCATCCTCCATCTGTCTGCGCAGGGTCATGTCCTTGACTGTTCCAAAGGCTGACAATCTGCCCTGGTAGTTGAGGAAACCAACGGTCATATTGACAATCGTCCGTGTGACTCCGTCCTTTTGCAGCGCCCGGAATTCGTATTCCTTTGGCACATCTTTTCCTGCCATCATTCGAACATAGCGATCCGCAACCATCTCCAGGTCCTCGGGCGCAACAAAATCCTTGAATTCTTTTCCTGTGATTTCTTTCACTGTGCTGCCGCCCATTCTTGCAAACGCCTCGTTGGCAAACAGGATCTTTCCATCCTGTATAATGAAGACACCGTCCTGAATATTTTCAATCAGGGTGCGATATTTTTCTTCTGATCGTCTGAGGGCCTCATGCATTCGCCTTTGCTCGGTTAGATCGCTGCAAATATATACTATTTCGCTAATGCGTCGCTGGTCGTCAAAAACAGGCATGCTCGTCCATGCGATCCAGGCCATTTCACCATCCCGGTGCATGATTTCATTTTCCTGGTTAACATATCGCTCCGGATGTTTTGTGATATCAGTGATTATTGTTTCCAGGTTATTTCTCCAGGTATCCGTCTTGGGAAAGATGGTGCCAACGACATTCCTGCCGATTATTTCATTCCTCGTGTAGCCAAAAAACTCCTCGGCAAAATCATTTAGATCAGTAACGCGTCCCTTTGTGTCCATACGCAAGATAATGGTCTTTCGCTTACCGACAAGCTCCCTGTAGTCGGCTTCGGTCCCGGGTGCGCTTTTGCATGTTGCTTTAAATTCGTCAACCCCATCGCTGATTTCAATCTTTAACGCCTCTACATCATCTTTGAATTGCCTTTTTCTCTCGTGCCTGGGGCTCATCTAGGGTCTCCCGGTTCCTAAACATCGGCTTTTTAAAAAATATTATGAAATAAATACGCTTGATCAGAATGTAATTATTCGGCTTGTGTGGAAATATTACAAAAAACCTCAGTCTGTAAATGTTTGACAGTGCACCCCAAGGGCACTTCCTGCGGGGCGCTCCAGGTGTTCGCGATCAGGCCTTTCAGCGATACATAAGTATGCTGGAAGGCTGATCGTGGACAGACGGAGTGCTGCTGAATATTTCATCAGAATAACATTTTCTTTGAAGATTTCAAGTAAATAGCGCTGATCTTATGCACAGTTCTTCTCGATGACCGATGCAACATATTGTATGTCAACCGCACCATACACACATTATGTTGCATCTTTACCCTTTACAAAAATGACTTGCTTTGCTATTTTTAATAAAATGTCATTAACTTAAGCCTTTTCTTCTGTTGCAGGAGTTCTGGTTCGTCATTCCGGATCACTACATCAACGGCCTTAAATTACGACATATTCTGTGTTTTCCGCAACGTAAACTTTATGCGATTGCCCCACCCCTAACCCATTCTAAAACCAAAAAAACCGTATCATGCTCTTTGCCGTTCCTGCGCTTGTCAAAATATCAGTGATTTTTGCCCTTGTCCTTGTTCTCAGCAGGTTCAAGGCGCCGCTTTATGCCTGTCTCTTTTCCGCCGCAGTTGCAACAGGACTCTGGACGGGCCATGCCCCTGTTGAAGTGGCCCGTCTTGTTCTAGTTCAATCACTGGCAAGTGAGAGCCTGTGGCTGACCCTGATCATAGTGGAGATCATTGTCTTGAGCCATCTGCTTAAGGAAGGACGCCAGATGGAGCGGATTGTTGACACTTTTAAGGCAGTCTCTCCTGGGAATCGCTTCACACTGGCGTCCCTGCCCGCGATTATCGGTCTTCTCCCCATGCCGGGAGGCGCGCTTTTTTCAGCGCCCATGGTGGAATCGAGCGCTGCCAAGAGCGGGCTTTCTCTGGAACTTAAAGCCGCAATAAACTACTGGTTCAGGCACCTATGGGAATACTGGTGGCCCCTGTACCCTGGTTTACTCCTGGCGATCAGCCTGTTGGGCGTGGAACCATGGAAGGTTATTCTGTTTCAGTTTCCTTTGTCTATCGGAGTGCTGATCAGCGGTATCATATTCCTGCTTTCCCGCTGTCCAAAAATAGAATCACACACAAGACCCGCCTGGAAGGACCTGAAAAGGTTTTTTTACGAGCTCACCCCTTTTTCGGTGGTTATTGTCACCATGTTCGGCCTGAACTACGCAGTGGAACTCATCCAGCCCCCATTTGCCTGGCCGAAGCAGCTCAATTTTCTGACAGGCCTCGTCCTGGCCCAGTACTGGGTCATAAAGACAAACAAGCTTCCGATACGGTTTATAAAAAACGCCCTCTTCTGTCGTTCCACCGTGAATATGGCTATGATCATACTCGGCATCATGGCCTTCAAGGGGGTATTGATTGAGAGCGAAATCATAGGGGCAATCCAGCAGGATCTGATCCGTTATCATATACCTGCAACCCTTGTGGTCGCCCTCCTCCCTTTTATTTCCGGGCTGGTCACAGGTATCGCCGTGGGATTTGTCGGCAGTTCATACCCCCTGATTATCGCGATCCTTTCCGGCCAGGTCCACGGCAGCGAGATACTCGCCTATTCCGTGCTTGCCTACGGATTCGGCTACATGGGAATGATGATGAGCCCTGTCCACCTCTGCCTCCTTGTCAGCAAAGACTACTTCCATTCCGACCTGGCTGGAATCTATAAACTGCTCCTTATGCCTATGTTATTTGTTCTCGCATGGACAGTGATTATGTTTGGCGCAGCAAAGATGATTGTGGGATAAGAGATGTTATCTTATCTCCTGCGAGGTAATCGTTCACAGGCGCCTAATCTCGTGTTCGATCAATTCTGAACGAAGCAACGAATGGAAGATGGTCCGAGACGGTCTCTCGAAACCGCTCCCGACCGATGTCCATACTCCAGTGCATTGGAAATATACGAAGGCTCCCGCGAATGTACTCGGTACTGTATGTCCGACTTATCGCAAAACCATCCAATAGGTTTGCTCTACCAGCCTTCAAGATGTGTGAAAAACGTGCTTGAAGATCCCATGATGACAGAAAATTCATCAGGTCGTCGCCACCGAGATGGTGGAAATTACTGACATCTTGACCAGGAATCATGTTGAAATCGCCGACTAATAAAATGTCTTCCCGGCTCTTTTCCCGAAGTTCCTTGATGAATTGCCCGATGACCTTTGCCTGATCGTCGCGAATCTTCTGTTCTTTGGCGCCCCGCCCCGACTTAAGGTGCACAACGATGAGCAGAAAGTCGAAATTGCCGATCTTCATGTCAACGACGAAGGCTTTTCGTCTCCTGGTGTCACCGAGGTCGGAGCCATCTATGAATCGCGGATTTGTAGACGTAACCCCGGTTTTATGTAGCACGCCAATGTTTAAGTCATTTTCCTGTTTAAGAATGGTGTACTCGTAACTTACGCCTTTGTTTTGAAGTCCTTGTTTCAAAGTTTCAATCGCTGAAAGTGGGTTGATTTCGACAAGCGCGACGATTTCTGCATCAAGCAGTGCAAGCCCGTCGACTTGTCGCTCCAGTCTATCAGCCGAAATCGGATCAAACCCGGAAAGGTTCCATGCAGCTACGTTTGCGGTTGTGCGACCGAAATCAGTCATTGTGTTTCCTCCCAAAGCTTTTGGCTCAAGCCAACCACCAATTTTACAATTGCAACATCCCCAATGTTGTTAATTTGCCAAGACATTAAATTTTTTCACAATATACCACTAAGATTTTTATGTGCAGACCATTCCGCACCGTTTTCAGGACAAATCCTAAAACACGTTTTTAGTACACCTCGTTCAGGTGTTCTCGGCATACTGATTTTCGAATTTTACCTTCAGTCCAAGACCTCCCCACCAGGCAACCCTGTTGAGTCCACGTTCAGAACGACTCTGCAGAAGACGACCAATCGCGGACTGGAGTTCTCCCTGTCCCGTGTCCAGATAGGTGAGTTCCAGATGGTCGCCACGTTGACGAACGTTACAGTTGTGCCTTCCGAATAGCAAGTATCGAAAGGTCGATAATGTCCTCTTGTACCCTGCCGAATCTCTGACAAACCTTTCATCCAGGGACTGTAGAAAATTCTCATAGGCGAGTCTGGCCACCTGTACACAGTAGAAGTTGGTCTCTATCTTCTCTGGATCTTTACCCAGGATTTGATCTATGAAGTAGCTGTGGATCAAATCCTTTAATCCGTTTTCGATGGGCCAGCGTAGCCTGTATCTATCCAAGACCTCTTGATTCGTGAGATCTTGAAAAGTAGTTCCGAAACAACGCACATCACCTGTTTTCTTGTTCCTTTTGACCACCAAGTGGAGCACCTTGGCGAGATTGCTCAGGTCAAACCGTTTTCCCGCGATCTCGTATTCCTTCCCAAAAGCTTCCCATTGGGCTTCGGAGACCACTTCATATATCAGCTGATCAACTCGCTTGTTTCGTTTCAGGCACATGATCACATCGACTTGGGAGAACTCATCGACGACAAAATAGTCGATTACCGGAAAGCTCGCGTATTCGCTGTCCATGTAGATCTCACGCATCGCATCGCGCCCCAGGATCGGATAGAGGTTCTTTTCGCAGAACTCGCGGACAATCCTCGTTGCTCTGCTCGAACCGTTGCAGAATGCTATGTTGATTAAAACGTCCGTGTCGAGGTCCCAGATAACATGGGGCCGAAAGCCGGGACAAATATCGCCGGCAAAGTTGGGTCCTTTGCCAATTTCCTCTGTGTCGGGCTGAAGGCCGTAGAACTCTTTGAAGTGAAAATCCTGTGCGATCTTATCGCCCCGGATCAAACCCAGATCCCGCGCCCTGGCGGCCACGTCATTTCGAAGAGCCTGGAGGTGCTTGAACTTCAGATCAGCAAACCCATCGTACAGGGCCGTCTTCCCCGGAAAGACACCCACGCCGGCCGCGACCGCCACAGAGCGATCACTGTTTCCATCGGGGTGTCCCACCGTCTCGTATCCAGCCAGGATTCGGCAGACGTTCAAGAGGACAAGATTGGTGATCTCACTGCCCTCGCCCCTTTTAGGACCGTAGGTATGGAGAGCCTCGCAGACCCCCAGATCATCAATAAACTGCGCAAGCACAATCGGACCAGGATCGCAGACCGCAAATGCCCGGCTCTTCATACGCTCCAAAAAATGTGCGAAGTGCGCGTTCAACTTTTTTGGAACCAGAAACCGGCCTGCCTCGGCCGCCTCTTTTGCTGTCTTGAGAAGAGATCCCGGCTTCTCCGACACCTCTTCTCCCCAAAGACCACGCAATCGTACCGGCCTGCGTTTCTTCTCCAAGAGTTCCCAGTACCGCAGGACTTCGTAAAGCGCCGAGCGGGAACAGCGCAAGTCCATCCGCGCCATCAGCTCATCCAAGCTGAAACGCGGATGTTCCACCTTCTCCTCAATGATGCGCAGCTCCAATTCATCGGAGATTTTCCCCCGACCCCGACCCGGCTGTATCCAATCCACCAACCCCCACGCGCCGTAGTGCCGAAAGCGATGCAGGTACTTGTAAAAGGTTGGTCGCGACATACCATAGCGGCGTATTGTATCCCCTGACTTGCGCTTCTGCTTCAAGCCCAGTTCCCGAAATAACTCGAAGCGTAATTGCAGCGCCTCCTCAGGCCTGTAGAACGTACCCCTGCGGTCTGTCTTGCTTCGGGTCGGCCCTATTTGCGACGCTAACCGCCGAATCGCCCGCACGCTCTGCTGGATTCCATGCCAGTAGCGCCGGTCATTCTCATCGCGGTTATTCCCGATTCCATGGCAATGCAAAGCATGGCTGATCGTACGTAGCGTGGGGCTTGGTGTTAGACCAAGCGACTCGGCGAAGCGCAATATCATCGTTTCCGTGGCCTTGGGCCTGGACATCTTCACCATCAAAGCGAGACGTTCAAGCTTGTGGTTCTGCTTCTTTGCGCCCAACTCAGGGTAGAGAGCAGCGTTCCCGTGTTTGATGAATGCGGTCTCTATGCGGTAGAAGTCAGTTCTGAAACAACAAGCATCTTTGCAGGCTGCGGTGATGGAATTCCGTTCCATCCAAACACTACGAAGCATCTCGTAGTTGTGCACAACCGGATCGTCGATAAAAAAAGGCACATCAGGATTGGGCGCCTTCAGTAGCGCATGGGCGACCATTGAAGGAAGCTCGGCCAGATAGCTCATTTGTTTCCGGGTGAAGATCATGGTCCATGATTGTAAATGCCTAATCTGGATAAGTCAAGCTTTTTTGTATACCCCCATACCGAACATGGAGAATCAGCCTCAATTTGAGATAACCCGTTGAGACAATAAACATAATGAACAATGGCCATGATCAGACAAGGCTGGAGTACAAAGTGGCCGCAGATAGGATTTCCATCACAGGGATAAAATTTCCTTATCTATAGAGGGATTGGGGCTCAATCCGCCCGTTTTGCGACTATTCGATTAGGGGATTTACATTTTGTTCGGAATGGCTATTTACAGCACAGTAAAATATCCTGATTTTTCAACTGGTTGCACCGAAAACGCATTCAAAGCCACGACGAAAACTGTACCTAAGACGGTGCGGAATGGTCTGTCCTTATATAGACACCACAGGAGGATAGACCGGGCTTGTTCAACAACCGGATAAGATCGTGGCTCGCTTTGCTCACACGATCTATCCTTATTCGTTCGGCGTTTTTTACCGATTATGAACTTAACATTCCTTAAAAGTCCCATTTTTGGTGTAGAAATGGGCTTTCAAGATCGTTTTCACACATTTTTCAACGTGTTTTTACTATGATTTCAAATGTTTGGCTTGGTTTGACACCAGTTTGGTCGGTTTATTCTATGCCACCCGGTAAATAACAGGTCGATATTCCGGCGAAGGAATCGGTTTACCGTTTGCCTTTGCTGCTTCTAGCCAGCTTTTCTTGGCGGCCAATACTTCTTCCAGCGCTTGATCCGGTTTTTCAGCAAAGGCAGAGCATGCTTTTAAGTCTGGAATATCCGCGATATATCCCTCATCTTCTTCACTGTAAAAAATATTGATATGATAATCTTTCATTATTCTTCCTCCATTTGGAGATTGTGGCTTTCTATCAATTACAGAAATTGTTTGATTTGATATGGTTTTGCCTTTCCTTTGACATTTTGCAAGTTCAACAAGTCAGGAATGTCTTTGTGCGTAAGGATATGATGGCTTCCGTTTACCCTGTCCAACTGAAAACCGAATACCTCAGCACATGCCATCGCTTCCGAAAAACGAATATTTTTTGTTCCTGATAGTAATTTTTGAAGAAGCTTTCTCTTTTTCATTTAATTCTCAGGTTTTAACACTGATCTAACGGGAGCATTCGCATTTTCTGACTAACCTTTCTCTGGGTAGAATTTGGCATAAATTTCTTTTCTATCGCTCTCTCTGTATCGCCCGATAACGCTGTCGTAGGTACCGTTATATTTTGTCAGCGGCCTTCTGAATATGCCCTTAATCTGACCATACGAAAATGCTGATATTTTCTTCTAAAAGGAAGGGAATTTAACAAATTTTCTTATATTTTCTTCCCATATTCTTCTAACTAGTTGAAATCCCGGCACTTTACATTCGACAAGAAGCATAAATCATGCCAGTAAATGCCGTATTTACATATGGTCACATTTACTACAATTTCACGCGGTCGCTAACATATTTTGCACATCTGTAATAAATGGGGTAATAAATGGGGTCAGAGTAAAGGTTAAAAACCTTGAATTAATGGTTTGATTTTACTCTGAACCCATTTATTTGGACCCCATTTATTCACACCATTTATTCATAGACCTCTTTGGGCACCAGTGGTCGGATGGCCCACCTGTGGTCTTTAGGCTTTGCGGAAGGATCGTTTTTCTCTGCTTTCATTTCACCTTACCTTTACAATTTGGTGGTTCCAGCCAGATGATAGGAAATTGCTTTTTTTGCGGTCGGATCGGAGGGAGAAAAAAGTGTCTCCGACCCCCTTCTAACGACTAAAATAATTTTTAATCGATTATATTTTATATTGTCAAGTGGGAAATCAGGTCTGAATATTTCAAAAAAGGGATGGGGGAAGTTGTTTTGTCCCTATCCCTTATATGAAATATCCAAGGGTCAGTTGTTAATTGTTGACATAATCATTACACCAAATTATTATATCGGATTTTCTAAAATATTGCTTATAACTGTCTGGGAGAAAGATTTTTCCTGGGGAAATATTCGAATTTTTGCATTTCCGGATGAGCGTCTCGATACAATCATAATGTTTGAAAATCTGTCAGATCGTTTAAACGATGTCTTTTTTAAAAAGCTCAGGGGTCACGGTAAGCTTTCCGAGGAGAACATCAAGGAGGCCATGCGTGAAGTTCGTATGGCTCTACTTGAGGCTGACGTTAATTTCAAGGTTGTAAAGGAGTTCATTGCCGTTATAACGGAAAAGGCTGTCGGTCGGGATGTGCTGGAAAGCCTGTCTCCCGGACAGCAGGTTGTCAAGGTTGTCCATGAAAACCGTATCTTGTGCCGGCTGACGTTTATCGTCCCGCCGCTATCGAACATTCGCATTCTGGGCAAAAGCATTTCCGTGCCCGTACACCCGTCACAGACTGATCAGAATCCCGTGTCGATCTGCGGTAGTGCGGTTACAGCTTAAGGAACAGGTCGTAAATAAATTGAACAAAATTCCATCTCATCTTCAGGCCATCTTTGGCTGGCTTTCAATCACAAAATCCTCAACGTAGCCCTGCTACGCCTGCGGTTTTGCTCAATCAAGCCAGCTAAATCTAACCTAAAGCTGAGCGTAATTTTGCTCAATTTATTTCCTCTCTGTTCCTAAGTTTGTTGGTACCGACGAAAATCTTGACGCACTTGAAATTTTTCATCCTGACCGACTGGCATCACGTATCCTGTGATATGGATGATAGGTAATTATGATGCAGATGAACACTACAAATGAAAAAGAGAGGAATATTATAATAAGAATACTTGTAAAAAAGTCATTTCTTTTATGCCTGTTTATCTTTTGTGCTTGCATATTTTCAGACAAGTCTTTTGCAACGCCGGATTCAGCGCGCACTATCCCGCCGGAATATCAAAAGGAAACACCAAAAAAGAAACCACGACTCCCATCACAACGGCTCGGTATTACCATAAACCCTGCCTCAATATTGAAACTACCGCCGTTAGATACAGCGCCGCTTTTAGCAGAAGATGCTGCCCAAGGCCATGGGCCAGCCCGCATCGGGGTGCATCGAGATCTAAATGTTTCACCGGAGACCCATGGCGAATGGCATGATATTGACGGCCGAGGACGTATTTGGCTTTTTGGCATTCATGCCCCTGATGCTAAAGGTTTCAGGATTCATTTCTCACAATGCTATTTGCCGAAAGGCGCACACATTTATGTCTATTCACCTTCAAGACTCGATAAATATGAGGGTCCTTATAGATACTGTAAATGGGTAGGTACTGTTTGGGATAATACAGTTATTGTTGAATTAGTGGTGCCGGTTTTAACAGACCCGTCCCCATCTTTTGTGATTGATAAAATTGGTCATATGTATCGCTCAGTAAATCAACAACTGCTACCAAGGAAAACGTTACGTCAGGACGGGGGGCCATGCAGGGTAGATGCAGCCTGCTATCCGGAATGGGCAATCGACGGCGATGCTGTGGGTTTAGTGGAGTTTGAGAAAATGGGTCAATTTGCGGTATGCTCTGGTACTATGCTGGACAATCAGGCTGAAGATTATACTCCATACTTTCTCACTGCCGAACATTGTATTGCAAGCGACGCTGTCGCTGATACGGCGAGAATTTATTGGTTTTATGAAACTTCGGCCTGCAATGGCTCGCCTTCTGATCTAAATAGTGTTCCAAAGTCAGAGAATGCCATGCTTCTTGCAAGTAAAACAGACATTGATTTTAGTGTACTGGAGATACTCGGGTCTGTGCCGCGCTCTTTGAGTTGGGCAAAATGGTCACTAACAGAACCTGAAACAGGAGATAGCGGCGTGGGACTTCATCACCCAGGGGGCACATTCCTTGGTAACGACGATTATAGACGAATTCTCTTTGGTAATATTGCCAGTAGTTCTACCGATTATATGTGGTACATCGATCATTGTCTTGGTGGTACTGAAACAGGTTCCTCAGGCTCTCCATTTTTTAATTCTTCCCATCAAATAATTGGGCAACTCTCTGGCGGTACCGGAGTACCGTGTAGTCCTGATGATCAATCAAAATACGGCAAATTCTCTTTATCATACCCGTACATGCAAACTCTTCTTCAGGGTGGATCAGATGATGAATTAGAAGATAATGACCTTCGTTCATCGGCAACAGAGGTTGAGGATGAAGTTTATAAAAGTCAGGTTGTAAAAATCTATGATGAAGACTGGTGTAAAATCAGTGTTCCTGAAAACACAAAAATCTCCGTAGATCTTTCTTTCATACATACATAATCATGGCAATATCGATCTTCAATTATATCAAGGTTCTAATCCTAATCCTATCAGCAGTTCCTCAGGAACAGGGGACTCTGAGCATGTGGAACATTTAAATGAAGGTGAAGCAACAGATTATTTTTTTCGAGTCTTTTTAGACGATGATACCCGGAATACATATAACATGATAATAAAATTTGGTGAAGCTGATCCTGCACACTGGATAAAAACATACGGGCTTTATGATGGCACAGCGTATGCTGTTCAACAGACCTCTGATGATGGCTTTATAGTTAGTGGAATATATGATTACAGGAGTTGGGTATTTAAACTTGATGCAGGTGGGAATATTCAATGGCAAAAGAATTATGCAAGTGAGGAAAATGATTTTAAGCAGGCTACTCGCCGTATTTTACACCCGACTAAACTTGTATTATCCAAGCCAAAAATGACAATATCCTGGGCCGAACAATTCTCCATTCAGCAAACATCCGAAGGGGGATATGTAGTAACTGGTCAAAATGAAAATGATTATGATTATGATTATGATGCCTTGGTTTTTAAACTCGATCTAAACGGAAATATCCAGTGGCAAAAGACATACGGCGGGAACAATTATGATTTTACTCATGCCATTAAACAGACTTCTGATGGCGGCTATATAGTTGTTGGGACAAGTTATTCTTTTGGCATGGGAAATGGTGACTGTTGGGTATTAAAACTTGATTCAAGCGGAGTAGTCCAGTGGCAGAAGACATATGGGGGGACCGAGAATGACGTAGCTTATTCAATCCAACAGACATTAGATAACGGCTATATAGTAGCTGGTGCGACCATGTCTTTTGGCGCTGGAAATGGTGATTTTTGGGTATTGAAATTAGATAATACCGGGAATGTAATTTGGCAGAGGGCCTATGGGGGTAATGATCAGGATGTTGCCCAGTTTGTTCAGCAAACTTTAGATGGAGGGTATATAGTTGTAGGAGAGAGCTACTCATTTGGAGGTGTTTCTATTGACTTCTGGGTAGTAAAGCTTGCAAGTAATGGAGGTGTTGAGTGGCAAAAAGCTTATGATGTCGGCGCTGATTCAGCTTACTCTGTCAATCAAACAATTGATGGTGGCTATATTATAGCAGGTGATTCGCGTTCTTTTTCCGATTATGACTATGATGCTTTGGCCTTAAAACTAGATACGAATGGGAATATTGAATGGCAGCACAGATATGGCGGCAGTGATGATGAGGCTATTTATTCCATCCAGCAGACAAGAGAAGGTGAGTACATAGCCGCAGGTTATAGCTGGTCGTTTTTGTCTAATTATGGCTGGGTTTTGAATATTGACAGCACTGGAAATATAGCGGATTGTTCAGGTGTGGGGTCAGCAAGCGTCACCAATTATGATACAAATGCAATTATAAGCAATACTGAGGGGTTAGCCTTGAATAGTACAGCATCTGCACAACCGGCTGGTTTGCTGGCCATAGACCTGAGCGATCCTGCCATTGAAGTGTGTCAGGCAATTATGCCGGAGCCGGAACTTTTTGTTAACCGGGCATCTATAGACTTCAATTACCTTGGAGTTAATGGCTTAGAAGTAAGGGATGTAAGAGTCTCTAATAAGGGTCAGGCTGATCTTGTGATAGATTCGATTGATATTACAGGCGCAAATGCAAACGAATTTAGCGAGTCAAATGACTGTTCAAATGTTGCCGTGCTTGATTATTGTACTATTCATGTATTGTGTTTGCCAACCGCTGCCGGACAAAAAACCGCCTCTCTCGATATTATATCCAATGATCCTCATACACCCAGCTTAAATATAGAATTGAATGGAAATGTAGGCAACCTAGTCACTATAACCAAATCAGGTACAGGAGATGGCACAGTCACCAGCACAGCCGGCATAGATTGTGGATATGTCTGTGGAGAAGCCTATCAGAATGGGACTATTATTACATTGATTGCAACACCTGAGCCTAATTCAACATTTAGTAGCTGGACTGGCTGTGATAGCTCAATGGGGCTTACATGTTCACTGACCGTTAATTCAGACAGGATTGTGACTGCTAACTTTATTGCTGAATCTCCAACTTATTACACACTCGATGTTACTAAGGATGGCACAGGAAGTGGGACAGTTCAGAATTGTCTCAAGGGCATTGATTGTGGATTAGATTGCACAGAATTCTATATTGATGGAACTCTTACAGTTCTTACTGCTGTTCCTGCTGGTGGCTCAATTTTTGCTGGCTGGACAGGGGGGGGATGCGGTGGAACAGAGTCATGTGTAGCAACAATGGATGAAAATAAAACAATCACTGCTACATTTACAGATATTCCTAATGATCCAGATTTTGATGGCGACGGGGATATAGATGGCACAGATTTATCTGCCTTTGCAATGGAAGTAGCAAGTGGAACAAATACAATCAGTATTGAGGATTTTGCATTCGGTTTTGGTCTATGAAGTAGTTGTACATTCGCTTATTACTTAAAGGTTACGCGAAACTGGAACGATTGGTGATAGAAAACTGCTTTTTTTGCGGTCGGATCGGAGGGAGAAAAAATTATCTCCGATCCTCTTCTAACGGCTAAAATCATCTTTAATTGATTATATTTTAATGTATCGGAAAAACAAAGTTTTTGAAATATTGATAATTGATCTTAATTGGGATGGGAGCATTCGCATTTTCTGACAACAAGCTGAAAAATGAAAAAATGTTGCCTGTGACTTAAAATTTCAGGTGTTTTTACTCTCACCGAGTGCTGATTCTATCAAAAAAGAAGCATATGGTCTTGTGAATTCCTGTTCTGTCAGAAATTGCGAATGCACCCATTGGGATGCCCTTGCCCGAAGGGCATCATGTTCCTGAAATATTGCTTATAACTCTCCGGGAGAAAGGTTTTTCCTGGGGAAATATTCGAATTTTTGCATTTCCGGATGAGCGTCTCGAGACAACCACAATGTTTGAAAATCTGTCAGATCGTTTAAACGATGTTTTTAAAAAGCTCCGGGGTCACGGTAAGCTTTCCGAGGAGAACATCAAGGAGGCCATGCGTGAAGTCCGTATGGCCCTTCTTGAGGCTGATGTTAATTTCAAGGTTGTAAAGGAGTTCATTGCCGTTATAACGGAAAAGGCTGTCGGTCGGGATGTGCTGGAAAGCCTGTCTCCCGGCCAGCAGGTTGTCAAGATTGTCCATGAGGAATTAATTGAATTACTTGGAGGCCAGGGCGAAGGCCTGAAACTTACCGGACCGTCACCAGCCATTATCATGCTGGTTGGGTTACAGGGTTCCGGTAAGACGACAACTGCCGGCAAGCTGGCCGGATTCCTGAAATCAAAGGGACGAAGACCGTATCTTGTGCCGGCTGACGTTTATCGTCCCGCTGCTATTGAACAGCTTCGTATTCTGGGCAAAAGCATTTCCGTGCCCGTTCACCCGTCACAGACTGACCAGAATCCCGTGTCGATCTGCAGTAGTGCGGTTTCAGCGGCAAAGGAAAATCGGCATGACATCGTAATTCTTGACACTGCGGGACGACTCCATATTGACGAGGTCCTGATGGAGGAACTCGCTCAGATCAAAACAGAGGTAAGGCCTGCCGAGATCCTGTTTGTCGCTGATGCGATGACCGGGCAGGACGCGGTCACGGTTGTTGAAAAATTTAACATTGGTCTTGAGATCACCGGCGTAATTCTCACCAAGATGGAGGGTGATGCCCGGGGTGGCGCGGCCCTGTCAATAAAAAAAGTAACTCAAAAACCGATTAAGTTTGTTGGTACCGGCGAAAATCTTGACGCACTTGAAATTTTTCATCCTGACCGGTTGGCATCACGTATCCTGGGAATGGGTGATATTCTTACGCTGATCGAGAAGGCTGAAGAGGTTGTTGATAAAAAAAAGGCGGAAAAACTCCTCAAGAAAATCAAGAAAAACGCCTTTACCCTGGAAGACTTTCTTGATCAGATCCAACAGATAAAAAAGATGGGTAGCCTGAAACAGATCATGGGCATGATACCTGGTATAAACAAGATTAAGCAGCTTAAAAATATGCCGACACCGGATGAAAAAGAACTTGTCCGGGTGGAGGCGATTATCAAATCCATGACCCTTGATGAACGCCGCAGGTACCAGATTATCAATGCAAGCCGCAGGCAACGTATTGCCAGGGGCAGCGGGACCACGGTTCAGGATGTAAATAAGGTACTTAGAAGCTATACTGAAATGCTCAAAATGATGAAAAAAATAGGAGGTCCGGGCATGACGGGCGGCGGGAAAAAGAAGCGGAAAAGGCCCAAAGGTCTGTTCCGATAGCCCGCTCATTCAGTAAAATATTCGGGTTCACGCGAATCCATAACAAATTAAAAGGAAACAGGAAAAATGGCAGTAAAAATCCGTTTAAGTAGATTCGGGAAAAAGAAGCGACCCTTCTACCGTATCGTGGTTGCTAATTCCGAGGCAAAGCGGGATGGAAAATTTTTAGAGCAGGTAGGAACGTATGATCCGATGAAAGACCCGCTTGAGGTCAAGCTCAACCAGGAAAAACTTCAGGCCTGGCTTGACAAAGGCGCCCTGCCTACCACAACCGTAAAAAACCTGATAAAAAAGGCGGCGGCAGCTCCTGCGGAATAAATATGTGGCTTGATGCCGGAAAACAGCTTGAATCACCAAAAAAGTAAATGTTTGGCAGCGCACCCCAAGGGCACTTCCTGTGGAGTGCTGCCGAATATTTACCTTGCGGAATAACAGGACTTTGATTCATATGAAGGATTTGGTTTCTTTTATTGCGACATTTCTTGTGGACCAGCCTGATGCGATTGACGTGGTTGAGTCTGAACAGGAAGACCAGATTATAGTGGAATTGCGGGTTGCCAAGGAAGACCTTGGCAAGGTGATCGGTAAACAAGGCCGAACCGCACGGGCCATCCGGTCATTATTGACCGCAACAGCGGGGAAGAATAACAAGCAGGCGAGGCTCGATATAATCGACTGATTATACTATGCTGTTATGAATGTTTTTAGTGTTCATCCTGAAATCAAAATGTAACTGATCACGGGGGCAAGTTAACCATAATAACGGTTATTCCCGTGCCGTAAAGCAAACGCTCTTGTGGGTTTCAAGGTCGGGGAATGTCTGGATTTTGGCCGGAAAAAGTATTAATCCCCTAAAAAAAACGGGTTGTGGCGCTGAACAGGATCAAGTCTTGGTCGGCAAGGTTGTAAAGGCCCACGGTATCAAGGGCGAGATAAAGGTATTTCCTTTCTCAAAATTCCCGGATGATTTTAAATCATACCCCGAGGTGATCATTACTGACGAGCCTGCCGGGGGAAAAATAGTTTACCGCGTCATCAAAAGCCGCAGTTGGAAGAAACTCGCCGTAATCCAGCTTGATGGAGTGGACAATCGAAACGATTCAGAGGAGTTACGCGGCAGGGAGGTCTGGATTCCGAGACAGTTCCTGCGGCAACCAGAGCCTGACGAGTACTGCCTGCATGAGATGAAAGGACTGCAAGTGGTCACGGACAACGGTCGCAAGCTTGGGACCGTCACGTCACTCATGGTAACCCCCGGGCATGATATACTGGTAGTTACAGGCCTTGACCGGGAATATTTGATTCCAGCCGTAAATGAATTGATTAGAGATATAGATAAGGAAACAGGCACCCTGATCATTTCCCCCACTCCCGGATTGCTGGAGATTAACGACTAAGGGATGGGAATGAGATTTGACGTTCTCACTATTTTTCCTGATCTGCTTAAATCCCCCTTGGAGGAAGGAATTATCCGACGGGCGGTGCAGGACGAAAAAATCAGGATAGAGATACACAACATCCGTGATTTTGCCCTTGATAAACACGCCATGACGGATGACCGCCCTTTCGGCGGTGGCGAAGGCATGGTGATGAAGCCCGAACCCATTGCCGCGGCTCTTCAGCATGTGTGCAATCCGGCTTCTGCCGGCCATGTGATCCTGCTTAGCCCGCAGGGGCGGTTGTTTTCCCAGGAAGTAGCCGAGGAACTGGCCCGACTGGACCACTTAGTTTTGTTGTGCGGCAGATACGAGGGCGTGGACGAACGAATCAGGACCGGGTTTGTTGACGATGAGATATCCGTTGGTAATTACGTCCTCACAGGCGGAGAACCGGCAGCCTTAATATTGATTGATGCTATTACCAGGCTAATCCCAGGCGTACTTGGATGCGCTGATTCGGCTGAAAACGACACCTTCAGTCATGGACTGCTCAAGCACCCTCAATTCACCAGGCCCAGGGTATTTAATTCAGTTAAGGTCCCGGAGGTCCTTTTGTCTGGAGACCATAAAGCTATCTTTGAATGGCGCTTTGCCGCCTCGGTGCGGCAGACATTGGAAAAGAGACCTGATTTGCTTGAGCATGTAAGCTTTACCAAAAGCGAAATTAAGATTCTGAAAAAGCACGGAGTGGATATAAAACTTTAGCATGTACCGAAATTCTTGATGTATCGGAAAAACAAAATTTCTGTACATTTGTTATAGACTATCAGCACAATGTAGGGGCGAATCTTGTATTCACCCTGATTAGGGCGATCACAAGGATCGCTCCTACTCGCCCGTAGAGCGTTATGTGCAAGGGTTATTTGAGCGGACCCCCTTATGCTGTGAAAATGCAAATCAGATTAGATCTTGCCCTGGTTCATTATCCGGTATACAACAAAAACAGAGAGACTATCGGCTCCGCAGTCACTAACCTCGACCTGCACGACATTGCAAGGGCCGGTCGGACATATGGTGTTGACACGCTATACATCGTGACCCCCTATCAGGACCAGCAGGAACTGGTCAGTGAGATAACCGCCCACTGGCGGAGCGGGCACGGTGCTCAATACAACAGCACGAGAAAGGACGCTCTCTCGATTGTGCGCCTATGCAGCGATCTGGACGAATTATTTGCCCTGACGACCGAGAAATGGAAGGAACGCCCCACAATCCTGGCCACCAGCGCAAAAGAGTACGCAACTACATGGTCTTACGATCTGACTCGGGAAAAGCTTTATTCCGGAGAGCGGTTCCTGATTTTATTCGGAACCGCATGGGGTTTGACGTTGGAAGTGCTAAACGCGGTTGACGGCGTATTGCCGCCCATTAAAGGTCAGCCAGAGTACAACCACCTATCAGTGAGATCCGCTGCAGCCATAGTGCTGGATCGGCTTTTAGGCGGCAGCTATTAGCTCAAGAAATCTATAAGAAACATGCAAGCTAAAAGCTAACCGCTAAAGGCTAACAGCTTTTTTTATATATGTGATAAAAACCGGAAAAGTGCCGGTTGAACAAGTTGGAGAGAAAAAAATGAATGTTCTTGAGCAAATCGAAAGAGAAAATATGCGTCATGACATCCCGGATTTCAGGGCAGGTGACACGGTCAGGGTTCATATCCGAATCATAGAGGGCAATAAAGAGAGATTGCAGGTCTTTCAAGGAGTTGTGATCCGCCGGAGAAGGGGAACCATGGACGCCGGTTTTACTGTAAGGAAAATTTCCCACGGTATTGGTGTTGAAAAAACCTTCCCCTTGCACTCGCCAAGGATTGAAAAGGTTGAAGTAATCACCCGCGGCAAGGTGCGTCGCTCCAGACTCTACTACCTCCGGAACCTGCGCGGAAAGGCGGCCCGTATCAAAGAAAAAGGTTATAACTAATCCGGATAAACTGGAAATTTTTAAAGGTACTGGACTATTTCCAGTACCCCCTCCGAGGGATATAAGTGCCTTAAAACATGTGCCACCGCAGGCTTAACATATAATTTTGGAGTTTTTCTGCCACAAAAAACAAAAAAATTACCACTAAGGCACTAAAAATTTAAGTGTTTGCGCAAAACGACACATTTTTCTTTGAACGAGACCTTGTCCGGCAGGGCTTTGTCTTGGTTGCCGGAGTGGATGAGGCCGGCCGGGGCCCATTGGCAGGCCCTGTCGTGGCAGCCAGTGTCATCCTGCCGCCTGACTGCGCTTACGAACAGTTTAAGGATTCTAAAAAGCTCACTCCCAGGGCTCGCGAAAAGCTGTATGCCGACCTTTGGGAGATAAACGCGATGATCGGCGTGGGTATAGTTTCGGCTGCAAGGATCGACCGGATCAATATCCTTCAAGCGTCCCTGCTCGCTATGCGGAGAGCTACGCGCCTTCTTCCTTTAAGACCCGACTATCTTCTGGTGGACGGAAAATTTCCCGTTCCTATCACGATTCCACAACAAGCCCTTATCAAGGGTGAGACAAGAAGCGCGTCAATTGCCGCGGCATCAATCATTGCCAAAGTGACAAGAGATGAATTGATGCAAAAGCTTCATCTCAAGTTCCCGGTATACAATTTTCATAAGCACAAGGGATATCCAACCGTTATGCACCGCCGTGCCATACGAAACCACGGCCCGTGTGAAATTCACCGGAAGACCTTCAAAGGCGTCCGGGAATATATCTCCCGAGAATCATGACAAAAAAGAGGAAGTCATTAGGAAAAATGGGGGAGGACCTTGTCATGGAGCATCTGAAAAAGTCAGGGTGCCTGATACTTGAACGGAATTACCGGGTGCGGATGGGTGAGATTGATCTCATAGTCAAAGATTCAGGCACACTTGTGTTTGTCGAGGTAAAGACCCGCTCTGATTCAACATATGGCAGCCCGTTTGATGCCGTGACTCCAGCCAAACAGAAACAACTTTCCAAGGTGGCGCTTTTTTACCTGGGCAGACACGACATGCTCGACAGGCCTGCCCGTTTTGACGTTGTGTCAGTCCGGGTAAAAAAAGGCGCTCCTCCAAAACTTGAAATAATTAAAAATGCATTTGAACTCTGTTACGGCATATGAGGTAATCGTTCACAGGCCCTCCATCTGAACGCGCCCAACGGAAGTGCCCTTGGGGTACGATCAGCCCGGCTCACATATTACTTATATAGTGAGCCGAACTGCTAGCGCCCATATGGAGCGCCTGAGAACGATTACATTCTTAAGGAGTCTGCAAAATATGGGGCAACCTCTGAACGGTTACCATATGAGTGATACAACCGGTCTTATCGGCATTACAATGGGTTGTCCCGTGGGGATCGGGCCGGAGTTGATACTGCGTTTCCTGTCCGGGCCGGCGGTTCCGGACGTGTTTACCCCTGTAGTTCTAGGTAATTTAGGAGTACTTGAAAGGTGCGCACGCGACTTAGGTCTCAATCCGCAGCTTATGTCATGGCAACCGGGCCGACCGGTCACACCCGGTGTAATCCCGGTATTTGATCCGTCACCCGAGACAACGCTGCCTGCCCCGGACAGACTTATCTGGGGAAACCCCACTATTGAGACCGGTCGGGCCATGGCCTCATACATTGAGAAGGCGGTAAATCTGATCCTTAAACGGGAACTTGCCGCCATGGTCACATGCCCGATCGCCAAGTCGGCCCTTAATGCAGCCGGCTACGCTTTTCCCGGCCACACAGAGATGATTGCCTCGATCTGTGGTTCATCTGATTACGCAATGATGATGGCCGGAGACAAACTCCGTGTCACCCTGGTGACTATTCATTCCCGCCTGTCGGATGTCCCGGACCTTCTTTCTATATCAGCCGTGACCAGGCTTATTCAGATAACCGGCGCATCCCTGCGCAATGATTTCGGAATACCTGAACCTAGAATCGCAGTGGCCGGACTTAATCCTCATGCCGGGGAGGAAGGACTGTTCGGGGATGAGGAGGTGCGGATTATCAAACCCGCGATCGACCATGCCCGCTCGGACGGTTGGCTGACGTTCGGCCCATTTCCTCCTGACACGGTTTTTCTAAAAGCGGTTGCAGGCGAGTATGATGGTGTTGTCTGCATGTATCATGACCAGGGGCTCATCCCTTTTAAACTGCTTCACTTTTCCGATGGCGTGAATGTTACTATCGGCCTGCCGATTGTAAGGACATCAGTTGATCACGGCACTGCATACGATATTGCAGGCAAAGGAATCGCCGACATCGAAAGCCTTAAAGCCGCCTACAGGATGGCCGGGGAAATAGTCAGAAACCGACGGGCGAGCTATTGAGCTGTTAAGCCGTTAAGGGATGGCTGATATGCTTCAGCCTTTAGCCTTCAACCTAAGTGATTACGAAGATTTATTATGAAACAAGGGGAAAAAAACAACATAAGTCAGGAACGTCCGGGACTGCTGATAGCGTTTGAAGGGATAGATGGAGTGGGCAAGACCTCGCAGGTCCGACTCCTGGCGGAAGCGCTGACTAAGATGGGTCATAATGTAGTTTCAACCGAAGAGCCGACAAACGGCCGTTTCGGACAAAAAATCAGGCAGGTACTCGTGAACAGGAATAAGGTCTCCCCTGAAGAGGAACTCGAACTCTTTGTGGCGGACAGACGCGAACACGTGGAAAAGCTGATCGGCCCCAGTCTTTCTAAAGGAAAGATTGTCATCACAGACCGCTATTATTTTTCAACAGCCGCATATCAGGGGGCTGCGGGCCTGGATGAAGAATATATACTCAAACAAAATGAGGCCTTTGCGCCGATCCCGGATCTGGTTCTCCTGCTGGTTGGAGAACCATCCCTGGGCATCCATCGAATCAAGTCGCTTCGTCAGGAGGAACTTAATGATTTTGAACAGAAATCAAATTTAAGCAAGGTAGCAGCAGTCTTTGACCGGTTAAAACGCGACTATATCAAAAGGGTTGACGCCGGGGGAGACATTGATGAAATTCACAACGCAATAATGGAGCATGTGAAAAGACTCTTGATCTAAAAGTAAAAAAAAATTCCGCTCATGCCGGTTCAATAAAAAAACCCCGGAAAACATTCTAAATTGTTTCCGGGGTTTTTTTTTATTTACCAAGCCGTGCAATTAATGGCTGGTAATGCTTTTTTTATTGAACTTTTTCTCCAGGAAGATCATTCGGATAACTCAATTCATCTTCATGGCAGTCAACACAGCTCTTTACGGCAAAATTACGGTCGGTATGACAATCCGAACATTCCAGATCAACATGTTCTTCACCCAATATCAGCCCGGTAGACGCGTGTTTGAATGCGCCGACTTTCGCTGCATTGCCGTCATGGCAGGAACCGCATGTGGAGCCGAAATCAAGCAAAGCAGATTCAGCTGATGGTTGTTTTGTCACATCATGACAGTCCTTACAGCTTCCACCAGCATGACAGGCAACGCATTTCCCTGCGTACATTCCCGAGTGTCCTTTGTGATCAAAGGACACAACGCCTCCCACATAATCGGACTTGAATACGTAAGCGTTTTGAGCTTCGACTTTTTTATCCGGCAGGCTGCTCTTGTCAGCAACCCTTCCGGCTATTCCGTGACAGTATTGACAGGCATTTTTATGTGCCCAGTCCAGATGGCAGCCCATGCAGTTCAAATGGTAGACAGCCTTTAGCGAAGGCACTCTCATGTCCTCTCGCACGGGAGATGATTCATGGCACTCACCGCACGACGTTATAACGCCGTTGGGATCAACATGATGGCAATCAACACATCCGTTGCCAAGCTCGCACCATTTGGCATGTCCGATATGATCAAACTCGACCGGGCCGTAAATATTTGCCAACTGGTCAATGGTCAAAGTATCAGGACCGTCGCTAGGCGCATATTGGCCGGTAAAATTTCCTCCGAGCCGCGGGCAGACGTCCAGAAGATTTGGTTGATTATTTGTCGGAAATTCCTCCTTGACATGACAAGTCCTGCAAAAACTGTTCAAGGGGCGAGTATCCAGTTGGGAACCGCCATGAACGGCAGCTTCCCCATACCCGCCGGCAAAGGAAGGAGTGACAGCGAATGCCGTCAGGGCAGACAATATCAATGATATACTTAATGTTTTTTTATTCATGGTCATGTCCTCCCTCTAACGCGTGAATTACCGGGAAGTTCAGTATAATTAACCTGGCTAATAATGTCAGGATGCAGATACACCCGATTGTGACGCACCATTCCCAGCCTGTGGGGCTATAACGGCCTGTCATATCCTGGTATGGAGAACTCACACCTATAATGAATACATTAACACGGTTTAACACTACCCCGGCAACGACCATTGCACCCGCTAACCAGAGCCAGCCGAATGAATTACGCAGCCTTTCGCTGATAAAGATGCAGAAAGGCAGGATAATCCCGATAGTTACTTCCAGCATGAACATTTTGCCTTCAAAAGAGCCGTCGACCAGGTAGACCCAGGTCTCTCTGTTAAGCATATCAACAAGCTTGGCTGCAAAATAAACTGTCAGGAGGAACGGCAGTATCTTGGCATATTTGGCAAGCGTCGGTGACTCGTAATGGTAAGGAATTTTGAATGACCTCATTGAGATGCCGGATTCAAAGATCACCATGCCGAGGCCCACGCAGAAGGCTGAAAGCAGGAACAGCATGGGCAGGATAGGCGTCCACCAGAGTGGATGAATCTTGGTAGCGGCAATAACATTCAGCGCTCCCAGGGATGACTGATGCATGCAGGAAAGCATAACCCCCAGGATGATGAAGACCCAGATGACCTTTTTCATTATCCTGTCAAGAAAATGAATGATGCCGTTGACTCCGGGCCAAGGTACTCTGTCCTTGAAACGCTCAAGCACTATGGGAAGAAATTCTATGTACAGAACGGTTATATAACAAGCTACACACATACCGACTTCAAACAGGGCTGAATTCGGCGACCACATCGAAGGAAGCAACATGTGCCAGATATTATAGGAACGTCCGATATCCACAAAGACCCCAAGTCCGACAAATGTATAGCCCAGCATGGCCGTAAGCAGAGCCGGGCGGACTATATCATGAAAGTCCTCTTTCATTAAAATTTCCGCTATAAAGGCGGAGGTAAAACCACCGGCCGCCAAAGCAACACCGCAGGCAACGTCTACCCCGATCCATAATCCCCATGGAAACTGATTGCTAAGGTTTGTGACATGCCCCAGCCCGAAGAGAAACCTGGCCCCTATGCCGGTAAGCCCTATCAAGGCCATGATCGAGACTATAATTACCCCAGGTGTGAAAAAAGGGGGTTTTGCAACAGCAGGATGTGAATTGTTACTCATGATCGGACCCCCCTTCTGTATCATCCTTATCTCCATGTTTAAAAAACCCGTTTACATGCATTAAGCCGGCACATGCGCCAAAAAGCATCACAGGAGCTGCAAATTTTTTGAAAATCCCATGCTGGATTGATTCCAGAAGCGCGGCCGGGCTTTCATCAGGCATATTTTTCGGGAAACCAATATCCTCGAACGGCTGATTGGAAATGTACATCCAGGCAGTCCCGCCCACTTCGTGCTCACCCAGCACGTGATCAATGTAGCGGTCCGGATGCTTTTTGATTCTTTCGTGCGCAATCTCAAGTAGTTCGCTGCGCTTGCCGAAGATCATTGCCTCTTGCGGGCATGCTGTGACACATGCCGGCGCCTTTCCGGTCGGTTTACCTTTCTCTTGAGGCGGAAGCCCCCGACCCGGAGTAAGAAAATTGCCTATCTTGATATCAGGTTTTGGATCATGCTCCGTGGTGGTGCGTGAAAAGCACATAGTGCATTTCATAACCCTGGGAGTTATACGATTATTATACTCGTAAGCCGGGACCGCCCACGGACATGCCTGTATGCAGTAACGGCATCCAATGCATTTCCACGCATCGTATGTAACGGGTCCCCATGGATCCTTTTTAAGCGCTCCGACCAGGCAGGCTGATGCGCATGGGGGATAATCACAGTGCATGCACTGCACCTTGGCGAACATGTCGCCTCCGCCCAGGCCTTTGCCTTTAAAACGATTCACTACAGTGTAACGTACATCATCGGGACGTCTGAATTCATCAAAAACAGACTGATCCTCGAGGCTATCGATCGATTCGCTAGGGTGCAGTTTGTTTTCTTCATTGCACGCCCATTCACATTGACGACAGCCGACGCACTTTGTTAAGTCCGTTAAAATACCATAGCTTTCTTCATAAATTTCGGGACCATGGTGTGCGCCATGGCCACCGGCCGAGACAGTGGCAGCACCGGCAGTGGCAGCAACGGCTGCAGTTGCCCCTAGACCCTTTAAAAAGTCGCGGCGTGTTGGCATATTCAACACCTCCTTCACATATGGTTTATAAAATACTTAGCCCTTCAATTCTCCGGGAGATCTTTACAGTACTGCAAAGATCATCTGAACTCAGAAAATTTCCAGGCGCTATTACTATTACTATAAGGCTTTAAGCTGACGCCTTTTACCAGCAAATTTTTGCTATGTCAAGGTTAAACTTCCCCGATATGCGGCCCGGTCATTGCTTCCAGGTAACATCGAAAAACCGGTTGAACTACCGATAATCCGTATGAAGCGGGCAATTCCGTCATGAGAGGGTGAGCTGAAGAGTTTCATGATTATGCCATCTCTTCCTCTTCCACAACTTTTCTGTTTCTACTGCAAAAAATACCACACTTGACAGGGCCAGTGTCAACATCAATTCATACAGAGTCAGAGGCTCTGTATGAAAAACCGGATTTAAAAATGGTACATATACTGTGGACATCTGAAGGACAAAGGTTAAGAGAATGGCGCCCAACAGAGGTTTGTTGCCGGATATCCCGATTTTAAATAACGAATCCTGCTCAGAGCGAACCGCCATAGCAACAGCCATTCTGCCAATAACCAGCGATGTGAATATCATTGTCTGCCAGGGCATGTCCTCTTTCATGGCAAATGCTTGAAAAAACAGAGCGGTTATCCCGATAACCAGTCCGAATTTGATTATAAAAAAACCTCTGCCATGGGCAAATACCCCCTCATCAGAATGCCTTGGAGGTCTGTTCATCGCATTTTTCTCGGGAGGTTCCGCGGTAAGGGCAAGTCCCGGGAGGCTGTCCGTAAGGAGATTCATCCACAATATCTGGATCGGAATCAAGGGAAGAGGAAGTCCGAAAAACGGGGCAAGGAATATTGCCCATAATGTCCCTGCATTTGAGGTCATGGAGTATATGATAAATTTCAGTATATTGTCATAAATGCGCCTTCCTTCTTTTACAGCATTGACAATGGTTGCAAAGTTATCATCAAGGAGTATCATGGAAGATGCCTCTTTTGCAACTTCCGTCCCGGTAATACCCATTGCTACGCCTATATTTGCCCTCTTAATCGCCGGCGCATCATTTACACCATCTCCTGTCATGGCAACAAACTGTCCTTTATCCTGAAGGGCCTTTACTATCTTTAATTTCTGCTCAGGGGCCACCCTTGCATATACTCTTATATGTTCAACCCTTTTTTTAAAATCTTCCAGCGACAATTTGTCAAGTTTTCTCCCAGTGGTTATTGCCTTTGAGTCATCATCTAAAATTCCGAGTCTTTTAGCTATGGTCCTTGCTGTAATAGGATGATCACCGGTTATCATCACCGGCCTTATTCCTGCAGTTTTACAGAGGGCAACCGCCTTTTTCGCCTCTTCCCTGGGCGGGTCCATCATGCCTGCGAAACCTAAAATAGTAAGCCCTGTTTCCACATTCTCAGGGGATATATCCTCGGGCAGGCTATCCCATTTTCTCATGGCCATGCCAAGAATTCTCAAACCATCAGCAGCCATTTTTTCATTTACTCTTGAGATATCACCTATATCAAAAGATATTAATCCGTCAGATGTCAAAACATCTTTTGATTTTTCAATCATTACCTCTATTGCTCCCTTTGTAACGGAAATAAATCCCCCTTCGCCCCCCTTTAGTAAAGGGGGGCGAAGGGGGATTTTATGAAAGGTGGTCATGCATTTCCTATCAGAATCAAAGGGAATCTCAGCAACACGCGGAAAGTCTTTTTCCAGTTCTTGTTTGTCAAAACCATTATTTTTTGCAATGTTATACAGAGCAATTTCAGTGGGATCACCAATAATATCGCCTTCTGCATTTATCCGTGCGTCATTACTTAATGCCATAGCCTTGAATAACAAGGATTGAGGATGGGGCGGCTGCATATCCTTAACCCCTGACACCTTTCCGTTTGCATAAATCTCCTCCACCGTCATCTTGTTTAAGGTCAGTGTGCCTGTCTTATCAGAACAAATGTACGAAACAGAGCCAAGGGTTTCCACGGCAGGGAGTTTTCTAATGAGGGCATTTTGCCTTACCATGTTTTTTGCGCCAATGGCGAGGGCTATTGTTATAACTGCCGGCAATGCTTCCGGTATAGCAGCGACCGCAAGGCTTATGGCAGTTAAAAGCATCAGCGCAACAGGTTCGCCCCTCATCAGCCCTGCTACAAATACTATGGCGCATATGACCAGGATTGCTATGGCAAGTCTTTTCCCAAATGCTGCAAGCCGTTGCTGAAGGGGAGTTTTTAAATTTTTTTCCTCCTGGAGCAGGGTTGCAATCTTTCCTATCTCTGTTTCCATACCGGTAGCAACAACTGCGCCTGATCCTCTCCCATATGTAACGATAGTTCCCTGATATGCCATATTTTTCCGGTCGCCAATGGGCAGATGTGAGTCGTGAAGCCTGTTTGTATGTTTTTCAACAGGGAGTGATTCCCCTGTCAGGGCAGCCTCTTCCACCTTGAGGTTTGCAGTTTCAAGCAATCGCATATCAGCAGGTATTATTTGACCGGCTTCAAGCAAAACAATATCTCCCGGCACAATCTCAGAGGCCTTGATGCCGGCAGGCATTCCAGCCCTCAACACGGTTGATACCGGGGCCGCCATTTTTTTAAGGGCTGCCATTGCCTCCTCTGCCCTGTACTCCTGAATAAATCCTATAATCGCATTCAAGATAACTATTGCGATAATTGCTGTCGCATCAACAGGCTTTCCTGCAATACCGGCAATTACGGCTGCAACAATGAGAACGATGATCATAAAGTCCTTGAACTGGTCAAGGAGCATCATAAAAGGAGTCTTTTTTTTCTTTTCCTTTAACTCATTGGGACCATATTGCCCAAGTCGCTTTTGTGCTTCTTCCAGAGAAAGGCCATGAAGAGATGATCCTATATCTTCAACAGCCTCCTTTACTCCCTTTTGATGCCAGCGCATAAATTTTTCCCATACCCTTCTTCTTTTTCACCCTGCTTTTTTACTTTGACGGCAAAGGTCTCGTTTGTTAGTACCTTAGAAAATATTTTCTGCGCGTTTCTGGCAGAAAATATTTTCTAAGGTACTTATACCCAGGGGGTACTGAAAATAGTCCAGGACCTTTAAAGAATTCCAGTTTATCCGGGTTAGGCTTTAAATCTCAGAAACCACCCGGTTTTCATCCACCCATAATCCTATGATCTGCACATTAAGACCCCAGGATTTAACGGTTTTAATTGCAGAGATAATGTGTGTTGTTTGTGTTTCTTTGTCCGCAGGATTTCCTGCACAGTCATGATGTCCCACTATGGCAATCTGTTTTGAATTATGGCGTTCAATCGAGATTTTAACTCTTTTTTTAATCGATTCAATCGTAGTTTTGTCCCCATTCTCAGCCAGGATCTTGTTAGGACCCGGCTCGGTAACCATGTCCACGTAATCTAAACCATACCTGCTTTTCATATATTCAATTACAGGTAGCTGCACCCTGCCGTCCATACAGTTAATAGCCGTTACAAATATATTACTTGCCCCCATTGCCTTAACGTTCTTCATGACGGAAACCACCTCTCCTGAAATTTATGTCGCCTGATGCATGTTGAGGGGCTTGCCTGGAGTAGAGCCGACTAATAGGAGGCGTAGCGTAAGCAAGTCCCCTCAACGATTCGTTATGTTGTATTCAGGTTTACATTATTGCATACTGGATATCATGTTTTATTTCTCCTCGGCAGGCTCGGCGATTTCTTCGACTTTGACCTCGGATTCTTCGACGGCGACTGTCACGTCTTTAATTGTCTCCTGTGCTTTATCGACTGTCTCTGTTAATGCATTCTTCGGTTCCTCTGCCTGTTCGCAGCCAACCAGACCTGTCAGTGACAGCATGCATACCAGTACCAGTATTGATCTAATAAAAGTCCTCATTGTTTGTCTCCTTAATAATTAGAATTTTTTTTGGGCATCAATGCTTGCTCAAGGGATTCATTACCGCCTATTGTACTCAGGGCTCGGTCAAAAATAACTTGGCATTTTTGACCGATCCATTATTGTGCCTCACCTCCTTTTTGAAACCTGATGTGAAGATTATTTTTCATATAAATCAGTAATGTCAACGTAGATTTCTACAATTGGAATCAGAATTTTTTGATAATGTCGATTTTCCTTCCAACCCCGTTAATTCATCGTCTTCGAAATTTTGAGGCTTTGATAAAAATCGTACATCTGAAAAATTTAACCACAATAGTATGAAACGAAAAAATATTCTAAAACAATGCCTTTGCAAAGGAAAATATAGTAAATAGTGGATAAATATCCAAACAGCTATCAGAAATTTTGCAAACTCAAAAAAACAACTTAAACATTAATGACCTCTTCACGTGAAAATATTGTTCATGAAATCAAGGATCTGTCCGATATAGTTGAAATCATCGGTGAATATGTCAGCCTTGTGAGAACCGGTGCAAATTTTAAGGGGCTTTGTCCCTTTCATTCGGAAAAAACACCCTCTTTCATCGTAAATCCGGGCAGGAGATCGTTTCACTGTTTCGGCTGCGGCGAGCACGGAGATGTTTTTACCTTTCTGCAGAAGTATCATAACCTCACATTCCCGGAGGCGCTTGACGAACTGGCAAGGCGCTGCCGGATTACACTACCTGAAAAGCCATATTCAAAAGAAGATCAGGCAAAGGTTGAAAAACGCGACAGAATTCATGATGCCAATGAAAAGGCCTCGGAGATTTATCACGACTTTCTTTTGAACAGTCCTGCAGGCAAGGCTGCCCGTGAATATCTTCAGGAAAGGGGAATGACCTCGGAGATTATAAGCTCTTACCGTCTGGGCTTTGCGCCGGAAAGCTGGGATTTTCTCAGTAAAGAGTTTCGCACGGCAGGGGTGGCGCTTGAGACTGCAAAAGAAGCCGGCCTTATCGTACCCAGAGACCGGGGAGGCCACTATGACAGGTTCAGGAAAAGGATATTGTTTCCGATTTACGGGCTTACCGGTCGAATCGTGGGCTTTGGGGGCCGTATCCTTGGCGAAGGCCAGCCTAAATACCTGAATTCACCTGAAACCCTGGTTTTTGACAAGAGTCGGATATTATTCGGCCTTTATCAGAACCGAAAGTCTGTCCGAAAAAAAAAGAAGTGCATAATTGTTGAGGGCAATTTTGACCTCCTGGCGCTCCTGGCTTATGGAATCGGAAATGTAGCTGCTCCCATGGGCACGGCCCTTACCAGGTTTCATCTCCGGACGATCAAGAGATACACGGACGAGGCCGTCCTGCTTTTTGACGGTGATTCCGCGGGACTCAAGGCTGCACTGCGCGCAGTGCCCCTTTTTTTAAGCGAACAGATGACTGCCCGAATTGCGGTTCTTCCAGACAGCCATGACCCTGATACGTTTGTGCGAAAATATGGGAGTGATGAGCTTGAAAAATTGTTTGAGTCTGCCTTTTCTCTACCGGAATTCGTATTTGACAGGCTTGAAAAAAAACATGGATTAACAGTTCAAGGCAAGGGACGGATCCTGAACGAACTCAAGCCCGTGGTTGATGCAATCAGCGACCGTCACATGCAGCGGACTCTCTTTGTTTCCCACTTTGCCGGCAAACTGGGATTAACGCAGGAACAGTTTGCAGGCGGGTTTCAACCAACAGCAACTCCACATGGACTTCCGGAAAAGGGGACAACCGACGGGAAAATTCAGATTCCGTTTAATCAACGACAGGTGGTTGAATTTCTGGTGGGTTATCCGGAGTATTTTAAACGTTTTTTTGATGCCGGCATGGAAGACATAATGACCGATGTCTTTTGCCGGACTTTCATAAACAACCTGAAAAAAACCGACCATGACACTTCAACCTCCGGGCCGGAACGATTTCTGGAATTTTTTCCTTCCGGACCTGAAAGGACCTTTTTGTCCGGACTTCTGGTTTCACTTCCCACCTTTCCAGACGATGTAAAGGAAGCCATGGCCGAAGAAATGGAGGCATGGTTTAAAAAAAACAGCCTGAAAAAAGAAAAGGAACGGTTGACAAGAGAAATCAATGAAGCTCAGCAAGCCGATAACGAGGTACTGTGGATGGAGCTGATCCAGAAAAAAAAGCTGCTTGACGAGAGTCAGGCATGATGCGGTTTTAAATGCGCTTCAGATACAGGCCGTCAAAAAAATTTTCAAAAAAGACATTTTTTCTTGCAACCATTTGGTTTTATTTTACTTTGACATGCCATCCGTCACCCGGTATTATCGATATCCAATTTTGAACCCTGAACCGCAATCAACAGATCTTATCGGGATCTAAATACTCAAGCGCCCACAGTAAATATTCGGCTTGATGTCGGAAAACAGCTGGAAACACCAAAATGTAAATGTTTGGCAGCGCACCCCAAGGGCACTTCCTGCGGGGCGCTTCACAGGGAGTCAGCAGGCTGATCGCCTTACTGTTGAGTGCTTCCGAATATTTACCGCCCACAAAAATAATTGTCATATAATACTGGATCCTGGAGCAAAAGTTTGGCCGAAAAACGAGTAACCCCAAAAAGAAGAGCAGGCCGTCCCTCCAAACGCGTTCAACAGGGACTCAAGGCGCTTTATGCGAGTCAGGATCATCCGGATGACACCGGCGGCACGCTGTATGAAGACAAAGAGGATCGGCCTGACGACCTGACCGCCATATTTGGGGGAAACGCCCGCGGGGAAACGGGCAAGGTCGATTTTCCTGTAAAAAAAATAGTAAGAGGATCGGGAAAGGGCCGAAAAGAAAAAAATGAAGATGAGACGAAATTCCGAAAGCGCACGTCCTCTATCTCCAGACTGAAAAGTGAGCCGGTCAATCTTGATCCTGTCAAGGTATATCTCCGAGAAATGGGCGAGGCATCCCTGCTCTCCACCAAAAAAGAGGTCAAAATCTCCAAAACAATAGAGCAGGGTGACAAACAGGTACAGAATGCCCTTCTTTCCCTTCCTGTGGCCCTCTCTTTTTTAAAGGACTTGACGCTCAAACTGAAGGCCTGCGAGATTTCCATTACTGCAATATTAAGAGGTTATGTTGACACTGATCCCTATGTTGCCGAAGCAAGGGAAAGATTTATGTGGCAGGTGGGTGAGGCGATCAGGATGGAAAAGGAAAGGGCGGCCTTTCGTTCAGACCTTCATCGCCAGGGAATTGATCAACACGAAACCGTCAAATTAATGATAAGGATTGATCGAACAACCTCCTCAATCGTCCGCCTTTTCCAGGAAGACAGGATTCAGACCAAGCATATTAAAAAAATCCTCTTAAAAACCAGAAAGCTTTTCCATAAAATGGAGGAACTACGGAATGAGTCCTTAACTAATGGGGGTTCTAACGACAGACGCATAATGCCAAGAACCGCGGGCGCTCCGCCGGAAATGATGCTGCGTCGTATGGAGGACGCTATGGGCACGGACTATGAAGGGTTTAAACAGGCCCTTGATGCTGCGGCAGCCGGCGAAGCCTTTGCCAGAGAAGCAAAGAGTGAATTAATTCGGGGTAATCTCAGACTCGTAGTCAGTGTAGCCAAAAAATACTGCAACCGCGGATTACAGCTCCTTGACCTTATCCAGGAAGGGAATATCGGTCTCATGAGGGCCGTTGAAAAATTTGAGTATCGGCGGGGACATAAATTCAGTACATATGCAACCTGGTGGATCAGGCAGGCCATCAACCGAGCCATCGCCGACCAGGGGCGGACCATACGCATTCCGGTTCACATGATTGAGACTATCAACCGGCTGCTCAAGGGTTCAAAAGATTTTGTCAGGCAGATGGGGCGGGAACCGACACCCGAGGAGATGTCGGAACGGCTTGAAATTGACCTTGAAAAAATTAGAAATGTCATAAAAATTTCTAAAGAACCACTCTCTCTCGATACCCCGATAGGTGAGGAGGAAGACTCAAGTCTTGGAGATTTCATAGAAGATGTTGACACATTGTCTCCCTTTGACGCGACTATAAAGGATGATCTGCGAAAAAATCTACATAATGTCTTAACGACTCTCACACCAAGAGAAGAGCATATACTGCGCATGCGGTTCGGCATTGACACAAAAACGGATCTCACCTTGGAAGAGGTTGGAAAGGCCTTTTCAGTCACCAGGGAACGTATCCGCCAGATTGAAGGCAAGGCGCTTAAAAAATTGAAACATCCGAACAGGAAAAAAACACTTTCCTGTTTTATCAAGGATTGATTTTTTGCCTTCCCAGCCCGCCCCCTTGAGTAATCGTGTCCTGTACAGGAGGATTTTCGCTTGGCCTCAGATGATCTTCAGGATTGGCTGACACTTTATTTTACTCCGGGGTTGGGCCCAGCCGGCTTAAAGCAACTGATTGATTATTTTGGAGGGCCCAGACAGATCCTTGATGCTGAATATGGTGACATTGTCACGGTTCCAGGGGTCAGAAAGGCGGCCGCAACAAAAATTTGCAGCGGCCAGGCCCTTGAAAAGGCTAAAAAAGAACTTGAACGTACTGAAAAGGCGAATATTTCAATCGTCACCTTGAATGACCCTGCCTATCCTGCAATCCTTCGTAATATTCATGACCCTCCATTTCTGCTCTATGTAAAGGGTGACCCGAAAGCCCTTGATTGCGCCGGGATCGGAGTAGTGGGTGCCAGAGCGGCAACGGAATACGGGAAGCATGTTTCTAAAAATTTGGCCGCTCGACTGGCACGGAAAGGGCTTACTGTAATCAGCGGGTTGGCCCTGGGAATTGACACGGCCGCGCACAAGGGCGCCCTTGCGGCAGGCGGTAAAACCATTGGGATCTTAGGCTGCGGGATCGACGTCGTTTACCCCAGGCAAAACATCAGGCTCTTCAGGGAAGTCTCCGAATCAGGGGCTATTGCGACTGAATATCCAATGGGTACCAGGCCGGAGGGATATCATTTCCCGGCACGAAATAGAATAATAAGCGGCCTTTCTCTTGGAGTAGCGGTAGTCGAGGCCGCACGCAAATCCGGCTCCCTGATCACGGCACAGCTTGCCCTGGACCAGGGCCGCGATGTCTTTGCCATTCCCGGACGAGTGGATTCCAGCAAAAGCGAAGGCGCTCACCGGCTGCTTCAGGATGGAGCAAAGCTCGTCCTTTCCGTGGATGATATTATTGAAGAGCTGAATCCGGGACTTTTGGGGAAATATTTTAAGCCTGCGGAAAACGGTTCAGACAATAAAAAAAATTTTCAGGGTCTTGACGCTGAGGCCAACCGGATCTATTCATTTCTTGATGTGTATCCCAAGAGCATTGATGAAATCATCCGAGGCACCGGCCTGACGGCTCAAAAAGTCTCTGAGCTGCTTCTTACAATGGAACTTAAAGGGATGGTAGCCGCCCTGCCCGGCAAGCAGTACCGGAAGGTAGTGGATATATAGGGGTGCTGGGTTCAATAAATCACTCCTTAATCAGCAATAATTTACAAGGTCTGTAATAATAAAAAATGTCTAAATCACTGATCATAGTTGAGTCTCCCACCAAAGTCAGGACACTGAAAAAATACTTGGGCGGATCTTTTAACGTAAAGGCATCCGTCGGCCATATCCGGGACCTGCCGGTGAAAAGTCTGGGGGTTGACGTTGAACACGATTTTGCGCCTGACTATGTAACTATTCGCGGAAAGGGAAAGATCATCACCGAGTTGAAAAATGCTGCAAAAAGTGCTGACAAGATTTTTCTTGCCCCTGACCCGGACAGGGAGGGTGAGGCTATTGCCTTTCATATTGCCCACTGTCTCAGTTCCGCCAAGAAACCGGTTTCCAGAGTTCTGTTTCACGAGCTTACGAAAAAGGCGGTTTTGGCGGCCATTGACAAATCTACAGAACTGAATCTTTATCTGTTTGAGGCTCAACAGGCCCGCAGAATCCTTGACAGACTCGTAGGCTATCAGATTTCTCCTCTCCTTTGGGAAAAGGTGCGGAGGGGCCTGAGCGCCGGGCGTGTCCAGTCCGTGGCGGTCAGGATGGTCTGTGAACGTGAACAGGAAATCGAAGCTTTTATAAGTGAAGAATACTGGACAATAGACACATATCTGAAAGGAATCTTGCCCCCGTCATTCATGGCCCGCCTGGACCGGATTGACGGAAAAAAGAAAAAAGTAGAGAACCAAACAACCGCAGACAAAATCACGGCTGATCTAAAGCAGGCGGATTTTGTGGTCGAAAAGGTCGAAAAAAAGGAGAAGAAACGCAACCCCGCCCCGCCATTTATTACAAGCACGCTCCAGATAGATGCAAACAGAAAACTGAGATTTTCCGCCAAAAAGACCATGTTAATCGCCCAAAAACTTTATGAGGGAATTGAACTCGGGACCGAAGGCCCGGTGGGGCTGATCACATATATGCGTACCGACTCAACCCGAATCAGCGGGGAGGCGCTTTCGGCCGCTCGGACGTACATAAAAAAAACCTTTGGCCCGGATTATCTTCCACCAAAACCAAGGGTCTTCAAGAGCAAAAAATCGGCCCAGGATGCCCATGAGGCTATCCGGCCTACCGACGTTTTTAACACTCCGGACTCGGTAGCCCCTTATCTGGACAGGAACATGCTTTCCCTCTATACGCTCATCTGGAAACGATTTGTTGCAAGTCAGATGAATCCGGCCCTGTTCGACCAGACGACAATCCTGATCCATGCGGGCGGATACCGTCTCAAGGCCGTTGGCTCGATCATGCGTTTTCTCGGCTTTATGACCCTTTACGTTGAAGCGGCCGAGGAATCATCTCCCATTGCAGACAAAAAAAGCCATTCCGACAGGGACGTGACGCTTCCCGACGTGAATCAGGGGGACCGGCTGGAGTTACTGGAAATCCTTCCCAAACAACATTTCACACAGCCTCCCCCGCGATATACAGAGGCGACTTTAGTAAAGGCGCTGGAGGAAAACGGTGTTGGAAGACCAAGCACTTACGCGGCAATCCTTTCCACCATTCAGGACAAGGAATATGTCATCCTGGCTGAACGTAAATTCAGTCCCACGGATCTGGGCAAACTGGTTAACGAGCTTTTAGTTGACAGCTTCCCCGGAATAATAAACGTTGAATTCACGGCATCCATGGAACAAAAACTGGATCAAGTGGAGGAGGGAAAGATTAAGTGGCTGGATGTGCTGACTGAATTCTACGGTCCTTTTAAGGAAAGGCTGATCCTTGCAAAAGAAAAGATGAAATCCGTAAAACGGGCCGGAGTACCCACGGATATCCCGTGCAGCCTGTGTGACGGCAAGATGGTGATCAAATGGGGCCGAATGGGCGAATTTCTTGCCTGTGAGAAATACCCGGAATGCAAGCATACCCAGAACTTTAAGAAGTTGGAAGATGGTAAAATTGTCCCGATTGAAAGGGAAGAGTCTGAAGAAACCGGGGAAGTATGTAAAAAATGCGGCCGGCCCATGGTTTATAAACACGGTCGCTACGGGAAATTCCAGGCATGCTCCGGTTACCCGGAATGTAAATATATCCCTGTAATCACAACCGGCGTGAAATGTCCACAGGATGGCTGCGACGGTGAAATAGTGCAGAAAAAATCAAAAAAGGGGAAAATTTTTTACAGTTGCAACCAGTATCCCAAATGTAATTT
>JAYEGR010000028.1:0-13055 GCA_034659175.1 Thermodesulfobacteriota bacterium
ACAAAGGGATCTGCAACAGATGTTCAGTGGAAATCTCGCAATGAGGTGCAGGCTAATGGCGTTGCCCGAATAGGCCGCAGCATTTCTTCCCGTCACTCTCCATGCGATTGTTCTCCTATAAATTACCTTTGTTTGAGATATAGTTTAAGATCCCGATAGTAATTTTCATGAGGGCCTATCATTATGAGTTCTATATCCTCCCCCATAAGTCGATAGGCGAGTAAATATAAGATCTTTTGAATTTTAAATTTATGCACAAAAATACCCCTTAAGTATCCTTTCTTTTCTGAACCGACCCAGGGATTTTGAATAATATTTTTGATTTCGTTGTTTAACGTCTCTTTTTCCTTTTTTCTGAACTTCTTAACTTTTTTTGCAAAAGACCTTGCTTGATATATTTTCATTTGCTCTCAACCAAACTGATATTCAGATTTTTCACCCTGGTTTAATTCTTCAAGCCCTATAAGTATTTCTTTGATTAAGTCATAGGTCAAATCAGAGTTTTCCTCTGCACACTTGCCAATTCTAGCCCAGTACTCTATTTGGCCTGTCAGCGATCGGTGGTCGATTTTGCTGAATTTTCTTGCATCGCGTACTAATTCCTCGGAAATTCGGACTGCAGTGGCCATTTTGCTACCTCCTTTATTATGGTTTCATGTATTGATAATACATCAATTAATAGCAAAATGCAATTTTTTGATTTATTATGGTCTCAAGCACGTATAATGTTTGGAGCACATAGTAAGGGCTCGCTTATTGCTAAAGTTGTTCTTTATCAGTCAAATCCATCCATCTGGCAAAAACGGGATCTACTGGATGCCAATATCCGGTTGTTTCATCTTTTTCAATTAAATCCATCTCGTCTAAGTACTTAATTGAATGTTGGATTCCACCTATTGATCCAAGCCTGTATCTCTGGATATAGGAGCCGGCAAGTATTTTCCGGGTGGGAGCCTTGGCAAGGGTCTGGACCAGGAGGCGCTGTTTTGGGGTGAGTCCCTGGAGTATTGCTTCAAAAACGGGTTTTTCCGACCCGAGAAGCTGGTTCAGGCCATGGCCGATCATTTTTTTTGTGACAATGTTGCCCAGTTCATAGACGAAAAAGGCCAACTTTTGGGAATAGTAGGGATGATATTGGACAGAACCTGCAAGTTTGTCAGCCAAATCAATGCTGCATGATTTTCCGTTTTCAACAAATTGAGCAGTAATAAATTCCGCTAATTCATTTCGAGGAAGTGGCGGTATTGGGTAGTTGATACTGCTTTGAAAAAATGGGCGTTGTTGCTCGTTGAAAATTCCCAGCAAAATTCGGCGTCGGCTGCCGACAAAAAAATAAGAGGCATAATGACTTTGAATGTGGGTTCTTAACAGCGCTTCAATCTGCAAAGCGGTTTTCAATGTCACAATTTCCTGGAATTCGTCAAGCGTTATATTTATAAGTGTACTGTTGGCGTGAATAAATTCCCCCAGGGACTCCATAGTTTCTTCCAGAAGGGATATTCCGCTTTTGCCGGTATTTGCCGGTTCAACGCTGAGTGAAAAACCTCCGTCAGGATTCGGTCTCAAGATTGGCCGAAATGATTGGATAATATTTATAGCGCTTTTCCAGAGCGGATCTTTTTTGTGGGTAACTGCAAATACTGCTTTTGCCAGTCTTGCCGCAACATCGTCTTCAGATGTTACACCAAAAAAATCAGCAAAAATGGTGATAGCGTCTTGGTCAGCCAATCTTTTTTGTACTCTTTTTACCAATGAAGTCTTACCATAGCGTCGAGGTGAGTACAAAACCACATTAGCTTTGGCCTTAGCGTATGACTCTAATTCATCGAGTTCTTTTGTCCTGTCGCAAAACGATGAAGTTACCGGAATTTCCTGTAAATAGAAGGGGTTTTGCATCAGGATACCTTTGATTATTTTTTATTATTGAATGTTCATTATTGTTTTTCAATAATATATTTGCCGCAAGGATCTGTCAAACACAAAAAATAGTCCCTGCCGGGTCTTTGAAAAACTTTTTCTGTAACCGATCACAGGGGCAAAGCGCCCAACCCATGGTTATTCCTTCACTCAGTAAGCGATTACAGTCGCCGCAATTCTATAATTGCTTGATTACTGACTCAATATGGACTACAAGTTGGTTCTACAGAAAAAAGGCGATCATGAAATTAAGCAAAACGGTTAGGGATGTGGAAATAAATAACTTCTCGATCTATTTATTTCACATTTAGAAAAAATGAAAATTCTGCTCATCTATCCTTATTGCCTTGAAAACAGGATTCACGCTGAAAATGTTGAAAGCATGCCCATAGGCATATATTATGTGGCTGCTGTTTTAAAGGAAAAAAATTACGATGTTGAGATCCTCAACTGGCAGACACTTGGCCGAACTCCTGAAGAGATAAGGGAAGTACTCGCCGACAGAAGACCCGATGTTATCGGTTTTTCCATTCTGCAGGCTAACCGATGGGGCGGCATCGAGATCTCACGGGTTGCCAAACAGGTCAACCCGGACATAAAAATCGTCTTTGGCGGCATCACGCCGACCTTTCTCTGGAAACACTTCCTGACACATTTTCCTGAGATAGATTATGTTGTTAGAGGTGAAGGGGAATATACCTTCCTTAAGCTGGTACAGTGTATTGAAAAGAAAAATTTTAAAAAAATCCGGGACATCCGTGGGATTGCTTACAGGAAAAAGAAAAAGCCTGTAAAAAACCGGGATGCGGAATCTATTAAAGACCTTGACGAACTGCCCAATCCTGCCAAATACTTTACCTACGAGCATCTCGCGCTTACCAGGGGCTGCCCCGGAAACTGCACCTTCTGCGGCTCCCCTAAATTCTGGGGACAGAAGGTAAGGTTCCACTCGGCCGACTACTTTGTTGACCAGCTTGAACTGATTTATAAAAGGGGCGTCACGTTTTTTCTATTCTCGGATGACACGTTCACATTTAAAAAGCAACGGGTAATCGAGATCTGCAAACAGATTATAGAACGAGGACTGAACATCACCTGGTTTGCAATCTCAAGGGTCAATTTCATAACTGAAGAGGTAGTCATATGGATGAGAAAGGCGGGATGCATCCAGATCAGTTTCGGCGTTGAAAGCGGCTCTCCAAAGATAAGAGATGCCTTAAACAAAAAAATTTCCAACGATCAGATCAGAAACGCATTCAGAATCACAATTCAGCACGGCATCCTGGCCAGGGCCTACATAATCTTCGGATGTCCCGGTGAAAACAGGGAGACCATACAGGAAAGCATTGATCTGATCAATAAGATCAAGCCCCTTGTCGTCATCTTCCACGTGCTTGTTCTGTTTCCAGGGACAGCGCTTTATGCGGCGTTCAAGGACAAGTTCAACATATCGGACGATATCTGGCTGAACCGGATCGAAGACATTATGTACTTTGAAACCGACCAAAGGCTCCCCAGGGAACTGATAGAGGACTTCAAAAAGAGGCTCTTAACCAATTTTTATCAAAATCTCCCTTCCTTTGTTGATGAAATCGACCTTATTGACAACAGGGAACTCTACCCCGGGCATGCAGATTTCTATTCAAGGCTTGCCATGACATTTGACCACGGCGAATATTCCGGCGTAGAAGCGCTTGGGGACAGGATGAGGATTGCTGAAAAATTATACGAAAAATCCTTTGAATATCAACCTGTTGCGCGTGCCTTTCTTGGAATGGGCATGATCCGTCAGAAAAAAAAGGACTTTGCCGGATCCATAGAAACGCTTTTAAAAGGCATTAAACACTTTCCAAATGATGAGCAGATAAACATCTGCCTGGGTATCAACTATATGAACCTGGGCCGATTCGACAAGGCCCTTTCCCGCCTGCTGAAATTCCAGGAATCTATACAGGCGGTCAATTTTATTGCAGCCTGTTACAGGGAGCTGAATGATCCTGAAAATGAGGCGGCCTTTCAAAAAAAACTGCATTTCATGGAGCAGAATCAAGGGCAATAACAGATCAGTAAACTGTGGTTGCTTATCCAGGACCTTTAAAGAATTCCAGTTTATCTGGGTTAGGAACATAGAGGAAATAAACTCCCTTAAAATGGTCTGGCTGTTTCTGTCACTGATTACCGCGCTTTCAGTTGCTGTCCGCGATGTGTCGATCAAGGCTGTGTTTAAAGACATGGCGCCTCTTAAGATTGCCGGAATGGAACTCTTCTGGGCACTGCCGGTTCTTCTCGGAATGCTTCTGCTCGCCGTGCCTGTTCCTGAACTGGACAGCATCTTCTGGTGGGTGTTTATAATTTCACTGCCTCTGAACTGGCTGGCTTACATCCTGTATCTTCTGGCGATAAAAGCGTCTCCGATCTCACTCTCGGTTCCCCTTCTTGCCTTTACACCCGTTTTTATGATACTGACAGGCTTTCTGGTCCTGGGTGAAAAAATCAACCAATGGGGCGGGCTTGGAATCTGCCTTATCGTTTTCGGAAGCTACATTCTGAACCTGGAAAAAAAAGAAAAGGGAATTTTAGAACCGATAATCGCGGTGTTCCGGGAAAAAGGATCATTCCTTATGCTCATCGTGGCAATCCTATTTTCCTTTGCCGCGGTTCTTGGAAAAAAAGCAATACTCCACTCATCCGCCCTTTTTTTCTCATTTTTCTTTTTTCTGGTCTTTGATGCGATTTTTCTGGCAGGTCTTTTAATAACGGGAAAAACGAGCATAAGCCATATTGTAAAATATTCCAGAAAGGGAATAATGCTCGGTCTGCTTCAGGTAATTCATGTGGGCTGTCACGGCATGGCCGTTGCCCTGACCGCTGCCGTGTATATGATAGCGGTGAAGAGGAGCAGCATACTTTTCACTGTGCTGCTTGGTTGGTTAATACTCAAGGAAGACCGGATAAAAACGCGCTTTCCTGGAGCGCTCTTGATGTTTCTGGGGGTTATATTGATCACAGTTTTGGGGTAGACGTAAGCGATTACAGGCGCTGCCGAATATTTACACTATACATGTGCATAACTCTTTCATATAATAACAGAAAAAAGGATCACATCAAAATTATGACAGACATGAAAATGCACGGGAAATTCAAAGAAATCCAACAGGCCCTGTCCCTGGAAAATGAAAGGAAAATAATCTGGGCATCCACACGTTCATTTCTTGAGATTGACGATTACAAACACAGGAGAAACGGAGGAAAGAGAAAAAGTTACTGGACGCTTTTTGAAAGGTTCTTACACGTATTCAGTTTTTTCATAAAGGCAGCCGGTTTGTATGAAAAAGGCCGAAACAATGCCTTAAATATTGTTGTGAACAAAATCCAAATCGAATTTTTGAACCTCCCGGACTCTTTTAACGGATATAAAATCCTTCATCTGACCGACCTGCATTTGGACAGCACAAAGGGAATCGAAGACATCATAATCAAAAAAATTGAAAACCTTGAATACGATCTATGTGTCATGACAGGCGATTACAGAAACAGGACCCACGGAAACTTTAAGCAGATACTGCTACCTATGGAAAAACTGGTAAAGACAATAAATTCAAAGGACGGGATTCTGGCGGTGCTGGGGAACCACGACACCTACCAGCTCGTTAATTATATGGAGGAAATGGGGATACGGGTGCTGACCAATGAAACAGTCACAATTTACAGGAAAGGCGAACATATTGCTGTAACAGGCATTGACGACCCCAGCAATTATTACACGGAACAGATCACAGCGGCCCTTGAAGAAAAAAACCGAGATTTTAAAATCGTCCTGGCACATTCGCCTGAGATATACGATACAGCAGCGGACAATGGTTACAATCTGTATCTCTGCGGCCACACTCATGGAGGGCAAATATGTCTGCCTGGAGGAATACCGATTTTCACTCATCTCCGGACCGGGAGATCATATTGCAAAGGAATGTGGTCTTACGCGGGCATGAAAGGATATACAAGCTGCGGTTGCGGAACCTCGGGGATCCCTGTCAGGTTCAATTGCCACAGCGAAATACCACTCATTGAACTTAGGAACAGAGAGGAAATAAATTGAACAAAATTCCATCTCATCTTCAGGCCATCTTCGGCCGGCTCTCAATCACAAAATCCTAAGGCGTAGCCCTGCTACGCCTGCGGTTTCGGAGTCTACGCTTACCTGTTCAATCAAGCCGACCAGGTAAGCGTAGACTCCGAATCTAACCTAAAGCTGAGCGTAATTTTGATCAATTTATTTCCTCTCTGTTCCTTAGCGCCCTGCGGGCGGGCAATTGAGCTGTTGAGCTTACCAGCTAACGGCTAACAACTTTTCACAAAACATTCTTCCCCCTTTTTCCAATATGCCTGTTATTGACAATTTTAAAATTCCGGATGAGATAACGACCGAACTGGCCGGGCTGATTGACCATATTCCGGTCGAGTCCCTGTTCTCCTATCTCAAACTACACAAGACCGTAATAAAAGGATTTCGGCCTGCAAAAACTAACCTTGAAACCATTCGGCAGAGAATCAGCGAATTGGTTTCAGGCGGTTCAAAACTTGACCCGGAACTGCGGGAGCTGCTGGCGTTGGCAGGGATTAACCAGGAATTCATAATTGTTCTTTCAAAAATCGTCCTTGCCACATTCTTTCATGAATTTATTGCCATATTCGGCAGGGTTGTATTTCTGGCATCATTGCTTGTTGATGAAAGGAAAGATGTCAGAAGGCTTGCCATCAATTTCCTTCGCCACGAGCCAAAAGGGGCTGTTCGAGTTGATCCGGATATTGATCAATGTTTGTCTGAGATCCGCGATAATCTTGGTCCATTTCTAAAACATATAACCAGGGTTATTGATGAAAGCATTAAACCTGAAGACGCGAGTCAGGAATTTTCGAAAAACTCTCATGAAATCAAGAAACTGAAAACAAAAAATTTAAGTCTTGAAAAAATAATTCAGAAATTAAATACCCGGTCCGGACTGGAAAAAAAGCTTCAAAAAAAACTCGACAGTGCGCTTGAACAGCATTCCAAATTAAAAAAGAAATTTAAAAAAGAGAAACAGGGCCGGGAAGAGGTTGTTCGTGAACTCGACAAGGCCGTATGCCGTGCGGATAAGTTGCAGGAGGAGCTGAAACACTCTATCAGGAAAGGAGTCCGGCAGGAAATGACCTCAATAGTCCGTGGATGGCTGGCCGGCCCGGAGATAATTGAGCAGGAGGCAGAAAAGGCGGTTGCGCATAATGAATCAAATGATCTCCTGGCCAGGGTGGAGACCATACTTGACAAGCAGGCTGAAATTGACCGTCATAGCGGCAATCTCCGCATATTGAGCCAACGCCGTGAAGACTTGATCAAGGCCAAAAAGAAAATAGCAAAGGCTCGTGCGGAGGCATTTAACCCATTGCCTGTTCTGAAATCCGTTGACCGTGAGTTGAAATCGGAAATCGATCGTCTCGGGAGACTTCTCGATCTGGAGCACAAAGAAACTCCATTATCATCTATTATGCAAACTCGAATCAATGAGGCATCATCAAGCGAGGAGATAGAAAAAATCCGGCGCGTCATTTATGACATTGACTCAATCAAAGTGATACGCGATGACGAATTAAAAAGGCTTTACAGATGTTACCATAAAAAACTTGAACTGATGTACGACAAGTACGCCCCACAGACAAGGGAAGACCGGGGAACGGATGATCCCGCCTGGATGGTGAAAAAGGCTGTTTCCTTTGACAGAAAACTTCTCCTGATTCTTGACGGCCACAATATACTGTTTAATCTGCCGGACATTTTTGGAAAATATTTTGATAAGGGAATACCAGGCAGGAATGCAAGGGAAAAACTGGTAAAAACTGTTGTGTCATGCCTGAAAGGCGCACCGAATTGCAAGGCAAAAATTTTTTTTGACGGACCCGATCATTCAGAAACAGCCAGAAGCGACAACGTAAAGGAGATCTATTCCGGAGGTGGAGCAAAAATCAACCCGGACCGGGCTGACCATGCAATTATAGACTACCTGGATCGTGGTTGTGAAAAAAAATCGAGTCTGCCCAAGATCGTAGTGACCGATGATGCGGACCTTGGTAAAAAAGCTGCTGAATTCGGAAGCGCCATTATTCCGCTTCAGCAGTTCGGTGTGCTGCTTGATGAAATGAAACAATCCCCTAGAACCAAGAACCTGTCCGGGTGTAATTAGTGTTTTTTTTCCTTTTTTACCCATTTTCCGGCAAACACTCCGGCCCAAAAAAAAGTACCAGTTCCCCTATTTAGCAGACTCCTCAGTATCTAATCGTTTACAGGCGCCCCATATGTACGCTAGCAGGCTGGCGAACTATAGTAAAACCTATGTGAACCAGACTGATCGCGTGCAGATGGGGCGCCTGTGAACGATTACACAAAAAAAAGAGCTGTCAAAAGACTAACGTCAATGACAGCTCTTTTAATATATTGATGAATAAAACAGCGGGTCTATTTTTTGATATTCTCGTTGTCCTCTTCCTTGTAATTGACAAGTTCCAGGATCGCCATCGGCGCTGCGTCACCGATTCTATTCCCTGTTTGGATGATCCTGGTATAGCCTCCGTTCCTGTCCATGTATTCGTCTCTGAGTTTACTGAAAAGCTTGGCAACGACACTCTTGTCTTGGACTACGCTCAAGGCTTGGCGCCTTGCGTGCAAATCACCCCTTTTGCCCAGGGTAATCATCTTGTCCGCCACCTTCCTGACTTCTTTGGCCTTTGGTGTCGTAGTTACGATCCGCTCATGATCTAAAAGCGCAGTCACCATATTTCTCACCATTGCCAGACGATGAGACGTTGTACGCCCAAGTCTCTTTCCTGCTTTTCGATGCCTCATATTCTAACCCTCATTCTGGGTATTTTCAACTTTTTCAGCGCTGTTGACAGGTTCCGGGGTCTCCCAGCCTTCAATCTGCATGCCAAGCGTAAGATCCATTTCTGCCAGCAACTGTTTTATCTCGTTAAGTGATTTGCGGCCAAAATTTTTGGTTTTAAGCATTTCATTCTCGGTTTTTTGAACCAATTCGCCGATATAGCAAATATTTGCATTTCGGAGACAATTGGCAGACCTGACCGAGAGTTCAAGATCTTCCACGCTTCGGTATAAATTTTCATTTAAAGGGGGAGCTGTTTCTTCTTCATCAGGAATCTCTTCCGGCTTCACCTGATCCTCATCAAAATTGATAAAGACCGTCATCTGCTCCTTGAGAATTTTGGCTGCATAGGCAATGGCATCATCCGGCCTGACGCTGCCATCGGTAAATATTTCCATGGTCAGCTTATCGTAGTCGGTCTGCTGACCTACCCTGGCCTGAGTGACCATTATCGTAACCTTCTTGATCGGCGTAAAAACGGAATCAATAGGAATGACGCCAAAGGACTGCTCCTCCGGCTTATTCTTCTCTGCAGGCACATAGCCCTTTCCCCATTCGACTCTGAATTCCGCGGAAAATTTGCCGTTTCCGGTAATGGTGCAGATATGTTTATCCGGATTCATTACATTACAGAGTTCATCTGTTACAAAATCCGCGGCAGTAACCGGGCCGACCTTACTTGTGTTTACTTTTACGACTGCCGACTCCTGCGAATTTAATTTAAACCGAACTTCCTTCAAATTGAGGATGATTTCAGTCACGTCTTCCATAATTCCTGAAAGCGTACAAAATTCGTGTTTGGCATCTTCAATCTTTACAGATGTGATTGCAGCGCCCTGAATCGAAGAAAGGAGTATACGGCGCAGAGAATTGCCGACGGTCGTTGCAAATCCACGCTCCAACGGCTGGCAGACAAATTTAGTGTAACATTCGGTACGGCTGTCTTGATCTACTTCCAGACGTTCCGGACATATCAATTCACGCCAATTCCGGTAAAAGGGAACAGACTCTTGGGTCAATTCTTGATCGTTATCCATAATCTCTATTATTTGGAGTAGAGTTCAACAATTAGCTGTTCCTGTATCGGCATGGTAATATCCTCACGCACAGGTAAAGCCTTTACAGTTCCTTTGTGATTTTCCGTTTCTATTTCCAACCAGGCCGGAATACCCCTCCTGACTACAGCCGCCAAGGCATCATTGATAACATCTACTTTTCGACTTTTTTCCTTGATCGTAATCTCATCTCCAACAGAAACGCTGTACGAAGGGATATTTACTCTTTTTCCATTTACCAGAACATGGTTGTGTCTCACAATCTGCCTGGCCTGACTCCTGGACGATGCAAATCCCAACCTGAAGACTGTGTTGTCAAGTCTCGTCTCAAGCAGGACAAGGAGATTTTCGCCGGTGATGCCTTTTTTTGATTCAGCAATTTTAAAAAACTTCTTGAACTGTCCCTCAAGCATGCCGTACATACGTCGAACTTTTTGTTTTTCCCGAAGCTGGATCGCGTAATCAGAGGCTTTACGCATACGAGCCTGACCATGCTGACCAGGTGGATACGATCTTCTTTCAAAGGAGCACTTATCGGAATAACACCTGTCACCCTTTAAAAACAACTTCAGATTTTCCCTTCGGCATTGACGGCATACAGCGCCTCTATATCGTGCCAATTTTGATCCTCCATAAAGCGCCGGCCAAGTTCATGGCCGACAGATATAGTCACATATAATAATCTTGATGAATCCTCACAAGGTTGGAAGAAATTAGACCCTTCTTCTCTTCGGGGGCTTACATCCGTTGTGAGGTATAGGGGTGACGTCGCAAATTCGACTGACTTCAAGTCCTGCGCCCTGAAGCGCCCTTAGTGCTGCTTCCCGTCCGGGCCCCGGCCCTTTGACCATTACTTCCACTTTCCTTAAACCATGGTCCATTGCCTTTTTGGCGGCGGCATCAACCGCATTCTGGGCGGCATATGGAGTACTTTTCCGCGATCCTTTGAAACCAAGGCATCCGGCGCTGGACCAGGACATTACATTCCCCTGCCTGTCGGAAAAGGTTACCAGGGTATTATTAAAGGTAGACTTGATATGCACAATTCCTTCAGGAATGTTCTTTTTTTCTCTGCGTTTAATTCTTTTTGTCTTCGGGCTGGCCATAGTATCTCTCAATTAAGGGCTTGCTTAAAAATAAGTTAAACTAAGTTTAATTTTTTTTCTTGATACCGGGGCCTCGCCTCGGTCCTTTCCGCGTACGTGCATTGGTGCTGGTTCTCTGCCCTCTGCAGGGCAGACCCTTGCGATGCCTGAGTCCGCGGTAACAACCAAGATCCATCAAACGCTTGATGTCCATGGCAACAACCCTCCGCCTGTCGCCTTCAACCACGTACCCATCATCAATGATCTTACGAATTTTGACCACATCCTGATCCGTCAGACCGTCGGTGTTGAAATTATGTGCTATCCTTGCCTCATCCAGAATCTTACGAGACGAAGTCCGCCCGATCCCGAAAATATACGTCAAGGCAATATCCATATGTTTATTTTTCGGCAAATCTACGCCTGCTATGCGTGCCAAGGTTGTCCCCCTATCACTTATGAAAAACGGCTATCCCTGCCGTTGCTTATGCTTCTTTATCTTGCAGGCAACCCGCACTACGCCTTTTCGCTTATATATGCGGCAGTCGCTGCACATTTTTTTTACTGATGCCCTTACTTTCATCGTATTATCCTCATTTTCATGAATAATCACTATTTCTTATTTTTAGAACGAAATGTAATCCGGCCCCTGCTTAAATCGTAGGGAGACAACTCCAGAGTCACCCTGTCACCAGGGAGAATCTTAATAAAATGCATCCTCATTTTCCCTGATATATGGGCAAGCACCCTGTGCCCGTTTGCAAGTTCAACCCTGAACATTGCATTCGGCAAAGGTTCGACGATCGTGCCCTCAACCTGAATGGCTTCTTCTTTTGCCATATAACCCCAATAGTTCAAAAACATCGCGCCTTACGGGCGGACTGTTAGGCTGTAATTATATTGTTTTTTCGTAGGGGCGATCCTTGTGATCGCCCTGATCAGGGCACCCTAATCAAGGCGATCACAAGGATCGCCCCTACATTGTGTTTATAGTCTCTAACCTATTAATAAAACCGGGCAAAAATCTGAGCGGACCCTTAAACAATATTGCTCATTTCCGAATGAGCGCCAAATCGATAAAATTTCCATAAGGCCCGATATAATAATCCTTTTTTGCTTTTTTGCAGGGTATTTTTTGATATTAGAGCAAAAAAATCAATTCGGGTTGGAAGTTCTGCTCAAGATCTCCGCTTCTCCGTCAGTAATCAGTACGGTGTGTTCAAAATGTGCGGAGGCTGTTCTGTCAGCAGTTACAACTGTCCATTTATCTCCCAGCACCTGCACATCACTTGTGCCGATATTCACCATCGGCTCGATCGCCAGCGCCATTCCCACAAGCAGCCGTGGGGTCCTCTCGTTTCGGGAGTAGTTTGGAATCTCCGGCGGCTCATGCAGCGCGGCCCCTATCCCATGACCTACATAGTCACGGACAACTGAAAATCCATTTTTCTCAACGTGAGTCTGTACCGCCAATGAAATATCGTTAATCCGATTTCCGGCTTTTGCCTGTTCAATCCCCTTGTAAAGAGATTCCCTGGTAACCCGCATCAAATCATCCTTCTTGGAATCAATTTTCCCAACTGAAACAGTGATGGCGGAATCACCAAAAAAACCTTTGTACTTTACGCCGAAGTCGATGCTTATTATGTCTCCTTCCTTTAATACAACTTTTTTGGAAGGAATTCCGTGAACCACCTGCTCGTTTAATGAAACACAAAGACTTCCCGGGAATCCCCGGTACCCTTTAAAGGCCGGCACACTCCCCCTTTTTCTTGAAAAGTCCTCTGCCCACTTATCCAGTTGCCACGTAGTAACTCCGGGCCTGACTTTTTTTTCAACCATGCTCAACGTGTCGGCCACTATCTGATTGGCCTGACGCATAAGTTCGATCTCGGCACCAGTCTTTAAAGTAATTGAATTACCCATATAATAAGAACCTCTTTAGGCGAGCCCTTAGCGTCGTCCCTTTATCCTGCCACCCTTAAGGAACCCGTCATAGTTTCGCATCACCATGTGTGACTCTATTTGCGCAATAGTATCAATGGCAACGCCGACCACGATCAAAAGAGCAGTCCCCCCGAAAT
>JAYEGR010000028.1:13155-47511 GCA_034659175.1 Thermodesulfobacteriota bacterium
CGTCGTCCCTTTATCCTGCCACCCTTAAGGAACCCGTCATAGTTTCGCATCACCATGTGTGACTCTATTTGCGCAATAGTATCAATGGCAACGCCGACCACGATCAAAAGAGCAGTCCCCCCGAAATAAAAGGGCACATTGAGTTCACTGATAAGAATTGTGGGCAGTACGCAGACGATACTGACGTATGCTGCGCCGATAACGGTCAAACGCACCGTTACCTTGTCGATGAATGCCGCTGTTTTTTTCCCAGGCCGTATTCCGGGAATAAATCCACCGTTCTTTTTTAAATTTTCCGCAACATCAATGGGATTAAACGTTACCGCGGTATAAAAAAAGCAAAAGAAAACTATCATGCCGACATAAAATACCGTATGGAGCAGACTGCCCCACTGAAGGGTTGCTGCGGCCCGCTGGACCCAGTCAATCTGGATCATTCCACCGACAGTTGCAGGAAACATCATGATAGATGAAGCAAAAATCGGAGGGATAACCCCGGACATGTTGATTTTTAACGGCAGATGGGTCCTCTGGCCGCCGTACATGCGTCTGCCGACCACCCGTTTTGCATATTGGATCGGAATACGGCGCTGGGCGGTCTCAAAAAATATAATGATTCCGACCACTCCCGCCATCATAACAATCAGGATCGGGATAAAAATCATAGTAAGTTCGCCCGCCTTGACCAGGCTGATTGTATTTCCGATCGCAGCAGGCATCCTCGCTACAATGCCTGCAAAAATGATCATGGATATCCCGTTTCCAATCCCCCTTTCAGTCATCTGCTCACCCAGCCACATAATGAATGCCGTGCCGGTTGTCAGGGTCAATATGGTTAGTAATCGAAAACTCCAGCCAGGGTCGATTACGATCATCTGATTACCGACCGGGGCTGCCATACTTTCAAGGCCTACGCTTATCATGAGCCCCTGGATTATACTCAGGCCCACAGTAGCATAGCGGGTATATTGTGTTATCTTTCTGCGCCCCTGCTCGCCTTCCTTTTTAAGAGCCTCAAGGTGAGGAATAACGACCGTCAGGAGTTGGAAGATAATGGATGCGCTGATATAGGGCATAATGCCCAGCGAAAAAATCGAGAACTTTTCAAGCGCCCCGCCGGAAAACATGTTGAACATGCCGAACAGGGTATTTATGTTTTTAGCAAAAAATTCAGCCAGGGCATCGGTATTGATCCCTGGTGTCGGGATCTGGACACCGATTCTGTATACAGCCAGCATCAACAAGGTAAAAATTACCCTGCGTTTTAATTCCGGAATATTAGCAGCGTTCTGAAGTCCGCTTTGCATTAACTATTCCTCAACAGTCCCGCCGGCGGCCTCGATCTTTTGCCGCGCGGCACTGCTCATTTTGTTGACTTCGACAGTCAGAGCCTTTGTGATTTCACCATTGCCAAGCACTTTAACGAGATCATATTTCCCGGCAACCAGACCGGCCTTTACAAGGGCGTCCCGGTCAACCTTGGCACCTGCCTCAAACCTGTCCAGGTCCTTAATGTTAACAATAGCGTACAATTTTTTAAAAATATTGGTAAAGCCCCGTTTCGGAAGCCGTCTCTGCAGGGGCATCTGACCACCCTCAAAACCGGGCCTCACTCCACCGCCCGACCTTGAATTGTAGCCATTGTGACCACGGGTACATGTTTTACCGCGACCGGAACCAGGCCCACGCCCTACTCTCTTTGGGGGTTTCCTTGATCCGGGATGCGGCGATAAATTGTTCAACGTCAACATAGCTGTTACTCCTCAACCTTTACCATATGCTGTACTTTATTAATCATCCCCCTGATTTCCGGGGTGTCTTTCCTGATAATAGTCTTGTTGGTCCTTGTAAGGCCCAGACCGGTCAGGGTTGCCCTGATCCGCTTAGTGCTGCCGATCCTGCTTTTAACCAGGGTAACCTTAAGCTTTTTTTCCATGACTTACCTGCAATAGGCCCCTCTATTCCAACTCGGACCGGAAAACTGGGACTTTTAATAAGACTTTGATATTATTTAACTAGTTCTTTTTGACAATTATTTTTACAGTTGCCTGATTATTAAAATCCCAATAAGATCCATTAATTTTGGTTCAAGGTCCCACGTTCAGGCAAACTATATTGAATATCGAATGTCGAACAAGAAATATCGAATGATGAAGTACCGCACTTCGAAATTCTGCGGTTACTTGTTCGACATTCGATATTCATCAAAGGCCTTCCACTTTCAGCTTGTCCACCTGCTGATCTGGTCATACTATGCCATGATTTCCTCAACAGACTTGTTTCTCAACGCTGCAACCTGCTCTGCGGTACGGAGGTTTCTGAGGCCGTTCAAAGTCGCCTTCACCAGATTATGAGGGTTGTGAGAGCCAAGACATTTGGTCAGAATATTCTGAATTCCTACGGCCTCCAGAACGGCCCGAACAGCGCCGCCGGCAATCACGCCCGTACCGGCTGAAGCTGGTTTCAGCATTACAAGTCCGGCACCGTATTTCCCCTTGATTTCATGAGGAATGCTGATCTCTGTAATAGAAACGTATTTCATATCGCGCCGAGCCTTTTCAATGCCCTTCCGGATAGCCTCAGGCACCTGATTTGCTTTTCCAAGACCGTAACCGACTTTGCCATTGCCGTCACCCACCACGGCAATTGCACTAAAGCTGAAGCGGCGGCCGCCTTTTACAACTTTTGCAACTCTGTTGATAAAGACAATTTTTTCTATGAGCTGTTCATCAGCCTTGCCACTTTTAAAATCAGACAATGTTGCCTCCAAAAAATTGTGTTATTTTACTACCGTTAACAACGGCCATGTGTAATCATCAGATGCCGGTCGTTCTGAATTGTGTGCTTCTAATAAGGTACTAAAAAACAAGTCCGCCTTTTCGCGCTCCTTCAGAAAACGCCTTGACACGACCATGATAAATATAACCGCCACGGTCGAAAATCACCTCTGAAATACCCTTGGACTTAGCCAGCTCTGCCAAAAGCATACCCACCTTATGGGCCTTTCCGGTCTTTCTCTCTTCGCCGGAATTTATCATCGCCTGGTTCAGGGTTGACATTGCAACCAGAGTATTACCTGCCACATCATCGATAATCTGCCCGTAAATATGCCTGGAACTCTTGAATATACGCAGACGCGGTCTTTCCGGTGTTCCTGAAATTTTTTTTCTAATCCGCTTGACACGTTTTGACCGAGCGATTGTTTTAGGATTTGTTTTAGCCATTCTCGTTGCCTGATTTATATTTATTGGTGGTTCTAGCTATTTTACGGCATCAAGCCGAATATTTACATTAAAAGTTAGGGGTTGGTTTTATTCTCGGCCACTTAGAGTTGCGTGTTGAGTAGTGAGTGATGAAGAAAACCGGATTGTATCTTTATTCTCAATAATCAACACTCATATCTCATATCCTGAGATGTCCGAAATTAAAACCAACCCCGAAAGTTCACATCATTATGCTGTTTTGCCTGCTGCCTTGCCGACCTTTCTCACAATGTATTCATTTTCATACCGAATTCCCTTTCCCTTATACGGTTCAGGCTTTCTAACGGCACGAATCCGGGCAGCAGTGAGACCAAGGAGTTCTTTATCTATAGATTCAAGCTTTATGCCGGATTTATCGACATCGGCCGTGACCTTCTCAGGGAGGTGAAATGCAACAGGGTTTGAATATCCAACGTTTAAGGTGAGAACATTGCCGGAAACTTCGACCTTGTAGCCAACGCCTTCTATTATCAATTTTTTTTTAAAACCCTTATTAACACCCTGAATCATATTATTAATAAGAGACCGGGTAAGACCGCTGAATGCGTCTGTTCTTTTGGAATTATCCCTGCATTTAACCAGGAGAGTCCCTTCTGACGACACCAGTTCAATCTCCGGCCTGATATCTCTCTCCAAGGCACCTTTAGGACCCTTTACTTTTACATGTGTTCCGTTGAAATCTACTGTAACGCCTTCTGGAATCACCAAAGGATTTTTGCCGATCCTGGACATAACTTTTCTCCACTAGTAATCAATGACATTTGATTTTTCAATGTCGTAGGTTCCGGGTTTAAGGTTTATTTGATCGAAATTTTTCCCAATTTAACCCTGAACCCTTACCATACCTCGCAGATCAACTCGCCGCCGATCCCCATGGACCTCGCCTGTTTATCCGTAATGATGCCTTTTGAACTCGAAATAATACCTACACCGAGCCCACTCATCACCTTGGGTATCTTGTCAGACTTCACATAGACGCGCCTTCCAGGCTTACTGACCCTCCGAAGGCCTGTGATCGCCTTCCTGCTATGCTGATCATATTTCAGGTCGATCTTTAAAATACCCTGCACTTTAGCGCTCTTGATCTGGAAATCAGTGACATAGCCTTCACTCTTTAGAAGCCGAACCACTCCAACCTTCATCTTGGACACCGGCATTTCCAAACTCGTAAACTTTGCCATGCCGGCGTTTCTTATCCTGGTCAGCATGTCCGCTATCGGATCGGTCATTGACATGGGGCCAACTCCTCAAATTCAAATTTGTAATTGTTGCTTACAATATTTTATATACTATGGCAAATCTCGAGCTTGAAACTTCCGGCCCGATCAGTCAATTTTTCTACGCTTAAACAGCTTAACAGACCTTAATACAATTACCAGCTCGACTTGATCACACCGGTAATTTCGCCGCGTGACGCCAGGGTCCTGAAACAAATCCGACAAATGCCGAATTTTTTCATATAGGCTCTCGGTCTGCCGCAAAGCGGACATCTATTGTAAGCCCGAACAGCGAATTTAGGCTTACGCTTACTCTTTGCTATCAGTGATTTCTTAGCCAAGCTCTTTCTCCCTCTTATTTCTTGAAAGGCATTCCAAGTACCTTCAGCAATGCCCGTCCAGCTTGATCATTTTGGGCGGATGTGCCGATGACTATGTTGAGCCCTTTGATCTTGTCGATTTTATCATAATCAATTTCGGGAAAGATAATCTGTTCTTTGATTCCAAGGGCATAATTACCACGGCCGTCAAAACTTTTTGGGGAGACTCCCCTGAAATCGCGCACCCTCGGTAAAGCGATGTGAACGAGCTTACTGAAAAAGTCGTACATACGCTCACCACGCAGGGTGACACTGCAACCGATCGGCATGCCCTGGCGAAGTTTGAAACCGGCTATTGATTTCTTTGCCCTTCTTGTCACCGCTTTCTGACCCGCGATATATGAAAGTTCACGGGATGCGCTGTCAATGATTTTCGGATTCTGTACAGCCTCGCCCAGACCCATATTAAGTACTATCTTTGTGAGCTTAGGCACCTGCATAATATTTTTATAGTTCAACTCATTCATGAGTTGGGGAACACATTCTTTTTTGTAAAATTCCTTTAACCCAGCCATTATTCCCTCCGGAACACCCCTGTGATCTGTTACCTCTGATTATGCCTTGGATTCTATTACTTCACCACACTTTTTACAAACACGAACCTTAGACCCGTCTTCCAGAATTTTCATACCGGCGCGTACCGTTTTAGTGCATTTCAGACAGATCAACATGAGGTTCGAGACATGTATCGGAGCTTCCTTTTCAATAATGGCGCTTTGCTGGTTCTTAGTGTCCTGTTTCTGGTGTTTCTTGATCATATTGATTTTCTCAACCAGAGCCTTGTCTGTTTTTTTGAAAATCTTGATGATCTTGCCGACACGTCCCTTATCTTTGCCGGCAATTACCTCTACCTGATCGTCAATTCTTAAAATATTCACACCCTTGCTCATTTATGTGCCTCTTTGCAGTGAAAGGTTCAGGTTCCCGAATTAATCGCTAAGCTATTTTAAGTCTCTGAACCTCTGAACCTGTTTATTCAAACAACCTCCGGCGCCAACGAAATAATCTTCATAAAACCCTTGGCCCTTAATTCCCTTGCAACCGGGCCGAAAATCCGGGTGCCGATGGGTTCACTGCTATTGCTCAACAGTACCGCAGAATTGTCATCAAACCTGACAAAAGAGTCGTCCATGCGGCGAATCTCCTTAACGGTACGGACAATTACGGCTTTCATGACCTCACCTTTTTTTACCTTGGAATTCGGTATGGCTTCTTTGATCGTGACAACTATTATATCGCCGACCCTGGCATAACGACGACGCGTTCCGCCCAGTACCCGAATGCACAGCACTTTCTTGGCGCCGGAGTTATCCGCAATATTCAGCATGGTTTCGGTTTGTATCATAATCTTCACCAACTGCAGTGCAGTTATATTTAATGCATACGTAATGCTTTACATCCCAAAGCATCAGCACACATATAACTTTAAAAATTCTCTAATCAGAACCAGTTTGAAAAAAAGGTTTAAGGTTACTTATACAAAAAAATCTACACGGCTTTTTCTACGATGTCTCTTACCCGCCAACGTTTGCGCTTGCTCAATGGACGGCATTCTTCAATAAGCACGCTGTCGCCGATGCTGCAGCGCTCTTGCGGATCATCAACCATATACTTGATGTGACGTCTTATATATTTCCCGTAAAGTTTGTGGCGAATAATACGTTCGCATTGAACAACCAGACTCTTGTCCATCTTGTTGCTCAACACAACACCAACCATTATTTTTTTTCCAGTACTCATTCGGACACCATATTTTTATCACCCATATCTTAATTCTACTCTTGATTACCGACCTCAAAAGTCAAGCGCTTCTGATTAATTATAGTCTTTACTCTTGCTATGTCTTTACGGAGCTGACCAAGTTTCGCCGTATTTTCAAGCTGGCGGATGCCGTGCTGAAATTTAAGCTTAAAGCGGTCTTCAGCCAAATCACGCTCTTTTTTTGTCAGTTCCTCATCAGACAGATCACGAAGTATTTTAGCTTTCATAAGGAGGTGCTCCTGGTAATCACCTTTGTGGCGAAAGGCAGTTTGTTACCCGCCAGCGTCAGGGCCTTAATGGCAACATTTTCTTCTACTCCCAGCAGTTCATACAGAATCCTGCCGGGTTTGACCGGAGCAACCCAATATTCCGGACTGCCTTTGCCTTTACCCATACGAGTTTCGGCAGGCTTTTTAGTAATAGGCTTATCCGGGAATACGCGGATCCACATCCTTCCTCGACGCTTGATGGTCCTGTTAATGGTTATACGGGCAGCCTCAATCTGCTGGGCTGTCATTTTACCACGCCCTATCGCCTTTAATGCATAATCGCCAAATGAGATCGACGCGCCGCGATTAGCCTTTCCTCGAAGACGTCCCTTCATCTGTTTTCTGTGTTTTATCTTCTTTGGACTGAGCATGTATTACCTCATCTTCATGAGAGGATTATATTACCTGGTCGGCATCAGAGAGTACTTCACCTTTGAATATCCAAACCTTGACTCCAATGATGCCGTAGGTGGTCTTTGCTTCGGCTACACCATAATCCACGTCCGCCCTGAGCGTGTGCAGAGGAACTCTTCCTTCCCGGAACCACTCCCGTCTGGCCATCTCAGCGCCACCCAGCCGACCGGAACAAGCGATCTTAATACCTTTTGCTCCGAACTTCAAGGCAACATTTACGGCCTTTTTCATGGCCCTCCGAAAAGCGATTCTCTTTTCCATCTGAAGAGCTACATTTTCTGCAACCAACTGAGCATCAGCCTCGGGTCTTCGAACTTCCTGAATGTCAACTACGCAATCACGTCCCGTGAGTTTATCTAGTTCTTTTTTTAAATTTTCAATTTCAGACCCTTTCTTGCCGATCACTATTCCAGGACGTGCGACGTGGAGCTTAATGCGAACCTTCTCACCGGTCCGGGCTATTTTCATCTTTGAAATGCCCGCATGATATAACCGTTTTTTAAGAAATTTCCGGATCTTCTGATCTTCGATAAGATATTTGGAATAGTCCTTGTCTGCATACCATGTTGACTCCCACGTCCTGACAATGTTTAATCGCAGACTAATCGGATTGACTTTCTGACCCAAAATTTTTCTCCTTCAAGAAATGAATTTAATTAACATCCTTCATTGCAAAAGAGGTTGAAAACACTCTGCACGCCGGTGAACGTTTACAGTTTTTATGCTTCTTCCAGCAGGACCGTTATGTGACTCGTCCGTTTTAATATCTTTGTGGCCCTGCCCATTGCGCGGGGACGAATCCTCTTAAGCATCGGTCCCCCGTCAACGAAAATACGCTTCACATACAATGTATCCACATCAATTGCATCATTCTGAGCGGCATTGGCAATGGCCGACTCAATCACCTTTCGAATGATTCGCGCACCTTTTTTAGGCATGAACCGCAATGTATTTATAGCTGATTCCACTTCCCGTCCCCTTACAAGATCAGCAATCAGCCTGGCCTTCTGAGGTGAGATTCGTATATATTTGGCTACAGCCTTTGCTTCCATTGTTTCTGTAACTCCTTATCCGTAACGAGACTGTCTGAACAACTTATTTTAAGGCAGACATGACTACGGCAAACGGCTTTCAGACCAGCTTTATTGCTGCTACAAGCCGTTAGGGATGTGGAAACAAATAACTTACCCATCTTCCATCCCATCTTCAGGGCATCTTCGATCAAGTAACCACTTTTAAAATCCTCAACGTAGTCCGACTATGCCTGCGGTTTTAAAAGTGGTTACTTGATCGAACCTAACCTAAATCTGAGCGCTATATGGGTAAGTTATTTATTTCCACATCCCTTAGCATTCAGGTTTCAGCCATTAATTCATGGTTATTTTTAATATAGATAGCTAACAGCAAAGCAGTAATAGCTGTTCAAGTGGATTACCCAACCCGGATAAACTGAAATTCTTTAAAGGTCCTGGACTATTTTCAGTACCCCCTTGAGGGGTATAAGTACCTTAGAAAATATTTTCTGCCAAAAAGCGCAGTATATATTTTCTAAGGTACTAAGTAATCCGCTATGAACCCTTATTTCTTGCCTTTTTTGCCTCCGGCATGACTATAAAAAGTTCTGGTCGGTGAGTATTCTCCAAGTTTCTGGCCCACCATATTTTCCGTTACAAGAACCGGTATGAATTTTTTTCCGTTATGGACCGCAAAAGTCAGACCAACCATTTCCGGAATTATATGTGAACGTCTGGACCAGGTTTTAATGACCTTTCTTGATCCCGTTTCCTTGGAATGACTGACTTTCTTAAGCAGATGGTCGTCAACGAACGGACCTTTTTTTACCGAACGCGGCACTTTACTACCCCCCTAATTACGACCTTTTCTTAACAATATATTTATCAGAAGTCTTTCTGCGTCTAGTTTTAAAGCCCTTGGCGGGAATACCCCACGGCGAACATGGATGACGTCCACCGGAACTTTTTCCCTCGCCCCCGCCCATGGGATGATCATGGGGATTCATAGCCACGCCTCGCACTTTGGGACGACGACCTTGCCAGCGACTCCGACCGGCCTTACCGGCCTTCTGACTCTCATACTCAATATTGCCGACCTGTCCGATGCATGCCCTGCACTTTCTGTGGAATCTCCGGACCTCCCCGGAAGGCAGCTTTACAAGCACATAATCACCTTCTTTAGCCATGAGCTGAGCTGCGCCGCCCGCGCTTCTCACCATCTGGGCACCCTTGCCGATACGCATCTCGATATTGTGAATAATGCTGCCTAGCGGCATATTACCCATGGGCAGGCAGTTACCAGGTTTGATATCCACAGTATCACCAGCCTCAACCACATCTCCGACCTTGACACCCGCCGGCGAGATGATATAACGTTTTTCACCGTCTTTATAAAAGAGAAGAGCAATATTAGCCGACCTGTTAGGATCATACTCAAGGGACGCAACTCTTGCCGGAATGTCTACCTTGTTTCTCTTAAAATCAATTATCCGATATTTCCTTTTATGTCCTCCGCCAATATGTCTGGCAGTGATCCTTCCGTTGTTGTTCCGCCCGCCGGACTTTTTCAGCGGTCGCACAAGGCTCTTTTCAGGACCTTTCTTGGATAACTCAGGATTGACGATTGAAACGTAATTCCGTCTGCCTGGTGATGTCGGTTTATAGGTTTTAATTGCCATTAAGAACCCCGATTTTTTTTTTGCAGTTCAAAAAATACCAATTAGTTAACTGCTTTCACTAAATTATGTATATCCGTTGACGCCTGTTTGTTGGACTAAAGGTTTGCGCAATCTCCGTATGTAATCGTTCACAGGCTTACAGATCTTTACGGAAGTCAATCTTATATCCTTCTTTCAGGGTCACAACAGCCTTTTTCCAATTCGAGGTGTGTCCTATATACTTTCCGACTCTCTTCTTCTTTCCGTGCATGTTCGCCGTACGAACTTTCGCGACCTTAACATTGAAAAGCTTTTCCACGGCATCCATGATCTCGATCTTATTGGCCCCGGAATCCACCTTGACCACAATCTGATTATAATCATCCTGCAGTTTAGTCGCCTTCTCTGTAAGGCAAGGTTTTTTAATCACTGAAAACACGTCATTCATGACAACAACCTCTCTTCCAGCTTGCTGATGCAGGACCGTACCAGGATGATATGGTCGTAAAGCAGGATATCATAGACATTCAAGCCATTACTCAAAAGCACCTTAAATCCGGGCACATTTCTTGAAGACTTCAGAAGCTGTTCATTCTGCTCTGATATCACGATAAGCCCGTTTTTGACACCAAGGGTACTCATGATATCTACAAAAGTCTTGGTCTTGATTTCGTCTATTATGAAATCGTCCAAAACCGTCATCAGACCGTCCTCGAAACGGGAACTGAGCGCCATTCGCAGACCAAGCTTGCGCACTTTTTTAGGCAGCTTGTACGCGTAGCTTCTGGGCTTTGGGCCGAACACGGTCCCGCCGCCACGCCACAACGGGGAACGTCTGTTACCCGCCCTTGCCCGGCCTGTGCCCTTCTGCCTCCATGGCTTAGCTGAACAACCCCGGACTTCGGCCCTGGTCTTGGTAGATGCTGTTCCAGCCCTGCGGTTTGCCAACTGCATTCGTACTACATCATGGAGGATATGTGAGTTAACCGTCACGCCAAACAGGGAGTCGTTTAACTCAATCTCTCCGACTTTTTCTTTTTTAATATTGTATATTTCCGTCACTGCCATCTTCAGGCTCCCCCCAAAAAAGGTTCAGGGTTCAGGGTTCAGGTTCCTGGGCCATTCGGCTTAATGCCGGAAAACAGCTAGAACCATCAAAAAAGTAAATGTTTGGCAGCGCTTCACAGGGAGGTGAGCAGGCTGATCAGCAGATAAGCGCAGACTTCGATACTTAGGTATGCTGGGCAGCCTGATCGCCTTCCTGTGGAGTGCTGCCGAATATTTACTCAAAGCGTCTTCGTGTAGATCCGCAGTATGCCTTGCTTTGCTCCCGGCACGCCCCCTTTCACCAGCATGACGTTGTCCTCATCACGAATGTCAACAATCGTGATATTCTTCTTGGTGACCTGCTTGTTTCCCATATGGCCCGGCATTTTTTTACCCTTGACCACTCTGGATGGCCATGCACTGCAGCCAATGGAACCTGGAGCCCTGTGGAACATGGAACCATGAGTCTTTTTTCCGCCCTTGAAACCATAGCGTTTCATAACGCCCTGAAAGCCGCGCCCCTTAGTGATCCCGCTTATGTCCACAATATCACCGATTTTAAAAAAGTCGCCTGCCTTAAGTTCCTGTCCCACTTCATATTGGTTAGGATCATCAACCTTAAATTCCTTGATGTGATAAAATCCACCTTTGCCTGCGGCTGCGATATGTCCTGCCATGGGTTTATTCAAACGCGATTCTTTTTTCTCGCTAAAACCAAGCTGAATGGCATTGTATCCATCCTTATCAACGGATTTCTTCTGAAGAACTATACACGGGCCGGTCTCAATGACCGTTATTCCAATGGCCGTGCCATCCTCTGAATAAATACGAGTCATCCCGACCTTTTTCCCAAGTAATCCAATCATGCTGCCCATTTTTTTTCCTGTATTGCTGATAATGAATTAATGCCTTTACAACTTGATTTCTACATTCACGCCTGCGGAAAGCTCCAGCTTCATCAAGGCATCAATGGTCTGCTGTGTAGGTTCCAGAATATCAAGAAGGCGCCGGTGCGTTCTCATCTCAAACTGCTCTCTGGATTTCTTATCTACATGGGGCGACCTGAGCACACAGTACTTATTGATTGATGTCGGCAACGGAATCGGTCCTGCCACTGTTGCCCCGGTACGTCTGGCCGTTTCGACTATCTCGCCGGTCGACTGGTCCAGAAGTTTGTGGTCATACCCTTTCAGCCTGATACGAATTTTCTGTGTCTGTATCACAACAACTCCACTTTATTCAATAATTTCGTTAATCACGCCAGCGCCTACTGTGCGTCCGCCTTCGCGTATTGCAAAACGAAGTTCCTTTTCCATGGCGATCGGCGTGATCAGCGCACCTTCTATGGTCACGTTGTCGCCGGGCATTACCATCTCTACCCCTTCGGGAAGCGTTACTATGCCCGTAACGTCTGTTGTACGAAAATAGAACTGTGGACGATAACCGTTAAAAAACGGGGTGTGACGTCCGCCTTCTTTCTGGCTCAGTATGTAGCACTCAGCCTTGAACTTCGTGTGCGGCGTGATGCTTTTCGGCTTGGCCAGTACCTGCCCCCGCTCTATCTCATCACGCTTGACCCCGCGAAGCAGAACGCCAACATTATCGCCTGCCTCGCCACGATCCAGGATCTTACGAAACATTTCGACCCCGGTTACCGTGGTCTTCTCGGTATCCTTTATCCCTACGATCTCAACCTCTTCGCCTACTTTTATTACGCCCCGCTCTATCCTGCCCGTTGCAACCGTGCCACGGCCGGAGATAGAAAAAACGTCCTCCACCGGCATCAAAAAGGGCTTGTCTATATCTCGCTCAGGCTGAGGAATAAAAGAGTCTACCGCATCCATCAGCTCAAAGATGCACTTGTTGGCTTCCTCATCTTCCGGGTTTTCAAGCGCCTTTAAAGCGCTTCCGGTAATGATCGGAGTGTCGTCGCCCGGAAAATCGTATGAGCTTAAGAGTTCCCGAAGCTCCATGTCCACGAGTTCGATAAGTTCTTCGTCGTCAACCATGTCGCATTTGTTCAAAAATACGACTATTGCGGGAACGCCTACCTGACGGGCCAAAAGAATATGCTCACGTGTCTGGGGCATGGCGCCGTCATCTGCGCCCACAACCAGGATGGCGCCGTCCATCTGGGCGGCCCCGGTGATCATGTTCTTGATATAGTCCGCATGACCGGGACAGTCCACATGCGCATAATGACGTTTTTCAGTCTCATATTCAACATGTGCTGTTGCGATTGTTATTCCACGTTCCTTTTCTTCAGGCGCCTTGTCAATGTCGTCAAACGCGGTGAATTCCGCTAATCCCTTATAGGACAACACCCTGGTTATTGCCGCGGTCAACGTGGTCTTCCCATGGTCAATGTGACCTACAGTCCCAATATTCACATGCGGTTTGGTTCGTTCATATTTCGCCTTTGCCATCCCTTTGTCCTCACTTGTTGTATGATTTCAATAGAGTCTAACCCAGATAAACTGGAATTTTTTAAAGGTCCTGGACTATTTTCAGTACCCCCTTGAGGGGTATAAGTACCTTAACAGCTGCGTGTAACTATTTAAAAATATTTCACCTTTTTGATTTCTTGCCACTCATTTCAGTACCCCCTTGAGGGGTATAAAAAACAAGAAAATTGCCACTAAGGTACTAAATAAATCCCCTGACTTTTTTTATTATCCGTTCGGCAATATTTTCCGGCACCTTATCGTAACAGGCAAATTGCATTGTAAAAATTGCTCTGCCCTGTGTGACGGAGCGAAGATCTGTTGAATATCCGAACATCTCGGCGAGCGGCGCCTGGGCCTTGACGGCTTGATAACCGTTATCACGGCCTTCCATCCCGAAAATCCGTACCCGCTTGCTGTTTAAGTCCGAGATAACGTCCCCAAGGTATGCCTCGGGCAGTATAACTTCAAGTTTCATGATCGGCTCGAGTAGGACGGGCCGAGACTCTAATGCGCCTTTCCTGAATGCCATGGCGGCGGCAACACCGAATGCCTGTTCAGTGGAATCTTCCTGATGATAGGATCCGCCGACCAGGCTGATTTTGACGTCCACTACCGGAAACCCTAAAAGTGGACCGGAATCAAGGCCGGACTCTACCGCCTTTTTAACCGCAGTTATGAATTCAGCGGGAACAATCTCTTCATCCACACAGTTTTCAAACTCAAATCCCGATCCCCTTGCCATGGGCTGAAACTCCAGCCACACGTGACCATACTGGCCTTTTCCGCCGGTATGCTGATCAAATTTGCCCTCGGCCTTTGCAGTTCCCTCAAAGGTTTCCTTGTATGCGACCTGGGGCTTTCCAACATTGACGCCGACCTTGAATTCGCGGACCAGCCGATCCGTGATAATTTCAAGATGGAGTTCACCCATACCGGAAATTAGGATCTGGCCTGTATCAGTATCAGCACTGGTCTTAAATGAGGGGTCTTCTATTGCAATCTTTGCAAGGCTTTCGCGCAGTTTTTCTTCATCCGCCACCCCTTTAGGCTCAATCGCCGTACTGATAACCGGCTCAGGAAAATCCATGGTGTCAAGCCTGAGGCTGTCGCCTGCCTGACATAAGGTGTCGCCGGTGGTGGTGAACTTCAGGCCGACAACTGCTGCAATATCGCCGGGCCCGACCTGCTTCAACTCTTCACGCTTGTTGGCGTGCATTCTGACAATTCGGGCTATTTTTTCCTTTTTTCGCTTTGACGGGTTGTATATCTTGTCTCCGGCCTTTAACACGCCTGAATATACGCGCAGGTAAGCAAGATTACCCACAAATGGATCTGTGGTTAGCTTGAACGCCAGAACACAGAGCTTTTCCTTCTCGTTCGTCTCTCTGACCTCAATTTTACCCTCTTTGTTTATACCCTTTATAGCCGGCACATCCATGGGAGAAGGCAGATATGAAATCACGGCGTTCAAGAGTGGCTGAACGCCTTTATTCTTGAATGCGCTGCCGCAAAAAACCGGCACCAGCTCCAACCGTAAGGTTGCGAGCCTGATTGCCTGAATTATCTCAGAGGCGGATATAGGTTGCTCTTCCAGATATTTTTCCATGACCCTTTCATCGAAGTCGGCCAACTTCTCGATAAGGGCCATTCGTGCGGCCGTGACTTGATCTATGAAATCAAACGGGATCGGTTTTTCAATTACATTTAATCCATGGGACTTCTTATCAAAAACCAACATTTTTTCTAAAATGAGGTCTATGACACCCTGAAACTGATCCTCGCTGCCAACCGGTATCTGGACGGGAAGGGGATTGGCTCCTAAGCGATCGACCATCATTTCGATGACACGCTCGAAGTCCGCTCCGATCCGGTCCATTTTGTTTATAAAGGCGATCCGGGGGATCGAATAGTGGTCGGCTTGATGCCAGACTGTCTCGGATTGGGGCTCAACTCCCCCAACCGCGCAAAATATTGCGATTACGCCATCCAACACCCTTAAACATCGCTCCACTTCTATGGTAAAGTCAACATGTCCTGGGGTGTCGATTATATTTATTTTGTGATCGTTCCAGATGCAGGTCGTGGCTGCCGAGGTTATTGTAATGCCCCGCTCCTGCTCCTGTTCCATCCAATCCATGACCGCGGCGCCGTCATGTACCTCGCCTATCTTATGGGATCGGCCAGTGTAATATAAAATTCGTTCAGTGGTAGTGGTCTTGCCCGCATCGATGTGGGCCATTATACCGATATTGCGTACTCGCGCAATTGAGACGTTGGGTTCCACGACTGATTATTTCCCTCAACCCCTCTGTTGCTTTCACCAAGCAATCTCTCCTAACTGTCCGTGGGGCCGGAACAATGAGGCCGACCTACGTAAATATTCGGCAGCACTTCACAGAAAGGCGATCAGGCTGCCCAGCATACCAAAGTATAGCTGGTCAGCCTGATCACCTCCTGTGAAGCGCCCCGCAGGAAGTGCCCTTGGGGTGCGCTGCCGAATATTTACAATTTGGTGGTTCCAGCTATTTTTTCCGGCATCAAGCCGAATAGTTACCGACCTACTTGCTTTACCCTGAAAAATGCTGCCTGATAATTGTTTCCGTCAGATGGTCAGGCAGGATACATTCTCATGACAGATTTGAACCAGCAAATCTTGTATAATAACCTAAAACGACATTCCTGTCAACGGGAGATAATTTTGCCCTTACCACCGATAATGGGCAAAGGCCTTGTTGGCTTCGGCCATCCTGTGCGTGTCCTCACGCTTCTTAACAGAGGCGCCGCGGTTGTTGTATGCATCCTGCAACTCAGCCGCAAGCTTTTCAGCCATGAATTTCCCGGAATGTTTCTGTGAAAAATTGACGATCCACCTGATTGCCAGGGCATTACGCCTTTCAGGCCTGACTTCCACCGGAACCTGATATGTAGCGCCGCCTACCCGCCTGGACTTTACTTCCACGCGGGGCCGAACCTTGTCCATGGCCTTTTCGAAAACCGCAATCGGATCCTCTTCGGAAATTCTTTTTTTCAGAATATCCATTGCATCGTAAAAAATCCGCCTGGCAATACTCTTCTTGCCTTGCAACATAATCCCGTTGATAAATTTAGATACCAACAGGCTGTTATATAGCGGATCAGGGATGCCTGGTCTCTTTGCGATCAGTTTACGTCTCGGCATTGTTCACTCCTATTCGCAATAAAGGAGCCCTGTATCAGAACATTGCCCATCCTCAAAAACCCCAACCAACGGACAGGCATTTGTTCCCGGACCCCTTTTTATCTCCGGCTGAATATTATTTAGGCCGTTTTGCTCCATACTTGGAACGACCCTGTCTGCGGTCACTCACACCCAGTGCATCCAGAGTTCCACGAACTACATGATATCGCACGCCCGGCAGATCCTTTACCCTTCCACCCCTGATGAGCACCACTGAATGTTCCTGGAGGTTGTGTCCAATGCCGGGAATGTATGATGTCACCTCTATCCCGTTTGTAAGCCTGACCCTGGCAACCTTACGCAAGGCGGAATTAGGCTTTTTCGGCGTAGTGGTGTAAACACGAACACACACACCTCTTTTCTGAGGTGACCCTTTTAGTGCAGGCGTGTTGGTCCTGCTTAAAATCTTCTTGCGTCCGTGCCTCACGAGTTGATTGATAGTCGGCATAAATCAAAGCTCCAAAAAACTTATTTAACTAAAGGTTCCGAGTTCAAGGTTCATCGGAATTTTTTCCTATTTAACCCTGAACCCTGAACACAGCATCTTGAAACGAGCTGTGTAATAAACGGAAGAACAGAGATTAATAATAGAACCTGCCCTACTTGTCAAGGACAATCTGTGATCCCATTCCGACAACCAAAAAATAACCCGCTGACACCATCCACATCAACTGGTTATTTTGCGATTTTTTATGCCATATACCATGGATTTCACCAGGCAAGCATTACAAGTCCGTCAACTCCTAAACATCTGAACCCTTGTGGAATCAGGTCTATGTGAGTTCCCAGTTAGCTGTATAAGGCTCAATGCCTGTGCCGGCGGGAACCAGACGGCCCATGATCACGTTTTCTTTAAGTCCGACCAGGTGGTCAACGCGTCCAGCCATGGCTGAGTTTGTGAGGACCTTGGTGGTCTCCTGAAACGATGCGGCTGAAATAAAGCTGTCCGTACTCAAGGATGCCTTTGTCACTCCAAGAAGAAGCGGCTCAGCCACAGCGGCCTTGCCACCCGTTTTTACAATCTTTTCATTCTCTTCGACAAACCGCCACCACTCAACCTGCTCACCCAACATGAACGTACTATCGCCGACATTCGTAATCTGTACCCGGCGCAGCATCTGGCGAACTATCACTTCGATATGCTTGTCATTAATTTTAACGCCCTGCAGACGGTAAACCTCCTGGATCTCGTTGACAAGAAACTTGGCCAGTTCCTTGACTCCCTTAACGCGCAAAATGTCGTTGGGGTTGGGTGACCCATCCATGAGCGCTTCACCGGCCCTTACATAATCTCCCTCGTGGACGCCGATATGTTTGCCTTTGGGAATCAGGTATTCCTTGGAATCACCTAAGTCAGGCGTGACAATGACCCGTCTTTTGCCCTTAAGATCCTTGCCAAAGCTCACCCTGCCGTTGATCTCCGTGATGATCGCATATTCCTTGGGTTTACGGACCTCAAACAATTCGGCTACACGCGGCAGACCACCTGTAATGTCCTTGGTCTTGGTAGTTTCTCTCGGAATTTTTCCCAATATCTTGCCGGGTTCGATTAAGTCCCCTTCCTTAACGTTTATAATCGTTCCTACAGCCAGTGAATAGCGGGCAATGGACCCTGATGGGAGCTTAGTGCTCCGGCCCCTGGAGTCCTTGATCGTGATTCTCGGGTTCATCTGTGTTGCCCTGGACTGAATAATTACGTAACTGGACTTGCCGGTTATCTCGTCCACGCGCTCCTGCATGGTCGAGCCTTCAACGATATCACCGAACTTGATCGTACCGCCGATTTCGCTCACTATTGGAATCGTGTATGGATCCCAGTCCGCAAGCAGGGCGCCGGACTCAACTTCCGAACCATCGGCAACCAGCATCTGAGCGCCGTAGTTCAGGTGATAACGTTCACGTTCTCTGCCCTGCGGTCCGATGATGCCGACCTCTCCATTCCTGTTCATGACCACTATTTTTCCTTCATGATTGGTCACCACATGAAGATTTTCGTATTTAACAACCCCTGAGTGCCTGGTCCGGATTTCCGCCTGCTCAACGGTCCGACTGGCTGTCCCGCCTATATGAAATGTCCGCATGGTAAGCTGGGTTCCAGGCTCACCGATCGACTGAGCCGCGATTATACCGATCGCCTCCCCCTTATTGACCATGTGTCCCCTTCCGAGGTCACGACCGTAACACATTGCGCAGACGCCGCGTTTTGACCTGCATGTCAACACTGAGCGAATAAGTACCCGGTCCAATCCTGCATCCTCGATCAACTTGACACTGTCCTCCGTGATCTGCTTATTTGCATGTACCAGGACATTGCCTGTAAAAGGATCTTCAATATCCTCTAAAGCCACACGGCCTAAAATACGGTCCCCGACCTGTTGAATTATCTCGCCTCCCTCCATGAGCGGTTCCATCTGGATGCCGTCCATTGTGCCGCAGTCGTGCTCTATAATGGTTGAGTCCTGGGAAACATCTACAAGCCGCCTTGTGAGATAGCCGGAATTCGCGGTTTTAAGCGCTGTGTCGGCAAGACCTTTTCGGGCGCCGTGGGTTGAGATGAAGTACTCCAGTACGCTTAAGCCTTCGCGGAAATTAGCCTTGATCGGCGACTCGATAATCGCGCCGGACGGTTTGGCCATCAGTCCACGCATGCCGGCCAGTTGCCTGATCTGATCCTTGCTGCCCCTTGCGCCTGAGTCGGCCATAATAAAAATGGGGTTGAAACTAGGGAATTCCACGAGATTTCCTTCCTTGTCCCTCAGGTACTGGACGCTCATCTCCTGCATCATTTCCTTGGCAACCTGATCGGTTGACTTGGACCAGATGTCGACCACCTTGTTATATTTTTCACCTGCTGTAATGAGACCGTCACTGTACTGCTGTTCAACGTCCATGACCTCATTTTCCGACCGTGCAAGAATATCCTCTTTCTGTGTCGGAATCAGCATATCGCTTATGGAAATGGAAATGGCCGCCCTGGTGGCATACTCATACCCCATGTCCTTCAGCCGGTCGGCAAGGATTACGGTATTCTTGACCCCGGCATGGCGATAAGAATAGTCAATCAGCTTGGCCAGTGTTTTTTTGTTCATCACCTTGTTTACAAAACTGAACGGTATAGCATCAGGCAGCAGCTCGGACACCAGGATTCGACCCACTGTGGAATCAATGATCTCGCCGTTCATCCTGACCTTTATTTTTGCCTGCAGGTGTGCTTCATCGTACGCATATGCAACCCCGACTTCGTCCGGAGAACTGAAGCATCTGCCCTCGCCCTTGACATTAATCCGCTCTCTGGTCATGTAGTAAAGGCCGAGCACTATGTCCTGACTCGGAATAATAATCGGCTCGCCATGGGCGGGTGAAAGGATATTATTTGTGGACATCATCAATACCCTGGCCTCCATCTGGGCCTCCACGCTCAATGGGACGTGCACCGCCATCTGGTCCCCGTCAAAATCAGCGTTAAAGGCTGTACACACAAGCGGATGGAGTTGAATGGCCTTGCCCTCGATAAGTACCGCCTCAAATGCCTGCATTCCAAGACGATGGAGAGTCGGCGCACGATTTAAGATTATCGGGTACTCTTTTACCACGTCTTCCAGGACGTCCCAGACCTCTTTGGTGCCCTTTTCCACCATCTTTCGAGCGCTTTTGATAGTTGTAACATATCCTAACAGCTCAAGTTTATTGTAAAGAAAAGGCTTAAAGAGTTCGAGCGCCATCTTTTTGGGCAGTCCGCACTGGTGAAGCCTGAGATGTGGGCCGACCACGATAACGGTCCTGCCTGAGTAATCCACGCGCTTACCTAAAAGATTCTGGCGAAACCGTCCCTGTTTACCTTTCAGCATGTCGCTTAAGGACTTGAGAGGTCTCTTGTTGGGGCCGGTGATGACCTTTCCTCTACGGCCGTTGTCAAACAAAACGTCCACAGCCTCCTGAAGCATCCTTTTTTCATTTCGAATAATAATCTGTGGCGCATCCAGCTCCAGAAGCCTTTTGAGACGGTTATTCCGGTTGATGACGCGTCTGTATAGATCATTCAGGTCGGATGTGGCAAACCGACCGCCGTCAAGGGGCACAAGAGGTCTGAGGTCAGGCGGCAGCACGGGAATAACCTCAAGGATCATCCATTCAGGGCGGTTCCCGGAATCACGAAAAGCCTCCACGATATTAAGCCGCTTGGCATATTTTTTACGCTTTGCCTCGGAACCGGTCGTGCGCATATCTTCTCTTAATACAATAGAGAGGGAACTCAAATCCAGATTTTTAAGCATTTCTCTGATTGCAGCAGCGCCGATACCTACGGAAAATTTTCCTGTAAACTCCTCTTTTGCCTGGCGGTAATCATCTTCGCTTAAGAGAGTGGCCACAGGAAGAGCGTCTGTCTCGGATTTGACTACCACATATGAATCAAAGTAGAGGACCTTTTCAAGCTCCTTCAAGGTCATGTCCAGGAGGTGTCCGATCTTGCTCGGCAGGCTCTTTAAAAACCAGATATGGGCAACAGGCGCTGCCAGCTCGATGTGTCCAAGCCGTTCACGTCTGACCTTTGACTGAATCACCTCAACGCCGCACTTTTCGCATACAACCCCCCGGTGCTTCATGCGTTTATATTTACCGCAATTACATTCGTAATCCTTCACCGGCCCGAATATCTTGGCGCAGAAAAGGCCGTCTCTCTCCGGCTTAAAGGTACGGTAGTTGATAGTCTCCGGCTTTTTGACCTCACCGTGAGACCAGTCGAGGATCTTTTCCGGAGATGCCAATGTGATACGTACTGAATTGAATTTTACAGGCTTCTTGGCTTTGGCAAAAAAACTGAAAAGTTCTTCCACGGCTTCCCCCCTAAAAAAATTTGGTTCCGGGTTCAAAGTTCAAAGGTTCAGAGGTTAATCGAAATTTTTTCCTATTCAACCCTGAACCCTGAAATCTGAACATGGAACCTTTAATCGCATATGGTCGAAAAATTGATTGATTTCCAATCCTGATCAAGGCTGTCCAGAAATAAACGATCACAGGTGCTGTAGCTGCACGCGCCCAACGGAAGTGCCCTTGGGGTATGATCAGGGCAATCAGCTATAGCTCACCTATGCTGGTTGCCCTGATCACGTGCAGGTAAGCGAGCCTGTGAGACTCCGGATGCACAGTGCCTGTGATCGTTTATTCGTCCAGCAGTTCCATGTCCAGGCACAATCCCTGGAGTTCCTTTACAAGGACGTGGAACGACTCAGGCAGCCCTGCTTCTAAAAAATTGTTGCCCTTGACGATCCGTTCATACATCCTTGTCCTGCCTCCCACGTCATCCGACTTGACAGTCAGAAATTCCTGCAGCGTATAGGCGGCGCCATATGCCTCCATGGCCCAGACCTCCATCTCACCCAGACGCTGACCGCCGAACTGGGCCTTGCCTCCTAAAGGCTGCTGGGTAACCAGCGAGTACGGGCCTGTGGACCTTGCATGGATCTTGTCGTCAACCAGATGGTGCAGTTTCATCATATACATCGTGCCGACAGTAACCGGGTTATCAAATTTTTCACCGGTCATTCCGTCGTACAGCAATGCCTGACCCACTACATCCAGTCCGGCGTCCGCCAGCATAGTCATGATTTCGCCTTCCCCTGCGCCATCAAAGACCGGGGTTGCCATATGGATTCCCGTCCGCATCTCCCGGGCCCATGCCAGCAAGTCATCTTCACTCATGTCCTTGGTCAGGTCCTTGTACTCTTCAGATGAATAGACCGCTTCCAGAGCCGTTTTAAGATCCTTGACCCGGTTCCGGACAGCCAGCTCATAAAATCTTTCTCCAATCTGTTTGCCGGCCCGGCCTAAGTGAACCTCCAGCACCTGGCCGACATTCATACGTGAAGGCACGCCCAGGGGATTTAATACAATATCAACAGGTGAGCCGTCCTCGAAAAAGGGCATGTCTTCTTCCGGAAGAAGCCTTGAGACAACACCCTTATTCCCATGGCGGCCGGCCATCTTATCACCCACGGAAAGTTTTCTTTTGGTGGCAAGGTAGACCTTGACCATCTTGATAACGCCCGGAGGAAGATCATCGCCTTTCCGAAGACGGTTGACCCGGGCCTCGTGCTCGTCCCTGACGTGTTTCACCTGACTTTTAAAACGTTCATTTATCAGATCCAACTCGCCTTGAAATTTTTCACGGTCCGTGAAATCAATCTCAAGTAAGGCCGAAAACGCCATCTTTTCAAATATTTCTTCAGAAATATTCTCACCTTTTTCAAGAATGAGTTCTCCTTCTTCAGAAAGTATGGCGGATGCTGTTGTTTTATCCTTGAGCATAGCCGCCATTTCTTTGCGAACAGCATTTTCAAGGCAGTTGATCTCGTCCTCCGCATCCCGGTCAAGCTCAGCGATTTCTATCTTCTCAATCGCCAGAGCACGTTCATCTTTTTCAACACCCTTTCTGGAAAAAACCTTGGTATCAACTACAGTGCCCTCAACACCAGGCGGTACCCGGAGCGACGTATCCTTGATATCTCCCGCCTTTTCGCCGAAAATGGCCCGCAAAAGCTTTTCTTCCGGTGAAAGCTGGGTTTCTCCCTTTGGAGTGACCTTGCCGACCAGGGTATCCCCTGACCTGACCTCGGCCCCGATCTTAACTATTCCGCTTTCATCAAGATTCCTTAAGGTCTCCTCGCTCACATTAGGGATGTCCCTGGTAATCTCCTCTTTCCCAAGCTTTGTGTCACGGGCAACCGTCTCAAACACCTCAATGTGGAGCGAGGTAAATGTGTCGTTTTTTAAAAGCCTTTCACTGATCAGAATTGAATCCTCAAAATTAAATCCGCGCCACGGCATAAAGGCAATAGTGACATTTTTACCGAGAGCAAGTTCTCCGCACTCGCATGCAGGGCCGTCTGCCAGTATGTCGCCTTTAGTTACTCGCCGGCCGGGAATAACACACGGCACCTGGTTAAAGCAGGTATTCTGATTGGATTTTTTATATTTTTCCAGCCTGTAGACTCCAATGCCCGTGGCAAAATCGTCAGTTCCAGGCTCATCATACCGCACTACAATACGGTTGGCGTCAACCTCTTCCACAACCCCGTCTCCGCCCGACAAAAGGCAGACACCGGAATCACGGGCAACCGTTTTCTCATATCCGGTACCTACAATAGGCGCGGCACAACGCAGCAGGGGCACTCCCTGACGCTGCATGTTGGAGCCCATCAGCGCGCGGTTGGCATCGTCATTCTCTAAAAACGGAATCAGAGACGCGGCCACGCTGACCAACTGATTAGGGGATACATCCATATAGGTGACCCTATCAGATGTGGTCATAACCACCTCGCCTTCTTCTCTTGCAATAAGAGAATCGCCTATGATGCGATTTTTTTTATCTAATTCAATCTTTGCCGGGGCGATGATTTGCCCCTTCTCCTCAAGTGCGGTCATGTAGGCCACATCTTCCGTGATTTTTTTATTCTCTACTTTACGGTAAGGAGTCTCGATGAACCCGAACTTGTTGACCCTTGCAAAGGTTGCCAGGGAGACAATTAAACCGATATTCGGCCCTTCAGGGGTCTCAACCGGACAGATCCGTCCATAGTGAGTCGGGTGGACGTCCCTGACCTCAAAACCGGCCCTCTCCCGTGAGAGACCGCCGGGGCCGAGAGCGCTGAGTCTCCTCTTATGGGTCACTTCAGAGAGCGGATTCGTCTGATCCATGAACTGAGATAACTGACTTGTGCCGAAAAATTCCTTGATTGCCGAAGTTATAGGCTTAGGGTTGATCAGGTCATGGGGCATGAGGGTGTCGATCTCCTGGAGACTCATCCTCTCACGGATTGCCCTTTCCATGCGCACGAGTCCCATCCTGTACTGGTTTTCCACCAGTTCGCCAACGGTCCTGACACGCCGGTTACCCAGATGATCGATGTCGTCAATCGGCCCCTGGGCATCCTTGAGACGCGCCAGGTAGCGGACCGCAAGCACGATGTCATCCTTGGTCAAGGTCCTTTGAGCAATGTCCGTATCAACGCCTAATTTTGCATTTATCTTGAAACGGCCCACCACGGACAGATCGTATGTGTCTGAATTAAAAAAAAGATTATTAAAAAAGGTGGACGCTACTTCAATTGTCGGCGGGCTGCTTGGCCGAAGGCGCCGGTAGATTTCGATCAGAGCGTCATCCGTGGTACCCACCTTGTCCTGTAACAGGGTCTTACGAAATGAATCCGTTACATTGATCCCGTCAATAAAAAGTATTTCAAAGGAGGAAATCTTGGCCTCGACCATGCTTTCAAGGATTTCTTCCGTTAATTCGCCGTTGCATGAAAGCAAGACCTCGCCGGTCTCAGTATTAATGATGTCGTGTGCAATATAAGCGCCTATCAGTTCATCCAATTTAATCTCAAGTTCGGTGATTCCGGCGGCAACCAGCCGCTTGGCCAGGGCCTTGCCGATCTTACGGTTCTTCTTGGCAAGGAGGTCCCCGGTTTCAGGATGGATAAGATCAAAGGTGGCGCGCTTGCCGATTGCAAGTTCAGGGTCAAAGGTTTTGCGGAATCTCTGGCCGTCAATCGAGACCTTTTCAATATTGTAAAAGATCCTCAAAAGTTCCTCGGCGTTGTATCCAAGCGCTTTTAAAAGCGTAGTTACAGGGAATTTCCTGCGCCTGTCAATGCGGACGTAGAGGATGTCCTTGGCGTCAAACTCAAGGTCAATCCATGATCCGCGAACAGGGATAATTCTTGCGGAGTAGAGGAATTTGCCAAGGGAATGGGTTTTGCCTCCGTCATGGGTATAAAACAGGCCGGGTGAACGTTGAAGCTGACTCACAATGACTCTCTCGGTACCGTTTATCACAAAGACACCGGCCTTGGTCATAAGAGGAATACTTCCCAGGTACACAGCCTGTTCCTTTATATCACGGATATTCTGGACCTCGCCTTCCTGGTCGATATCATAGGTGACCAGCCGTACCGTGATCTTGATCGGAACCTCGTAGGTCATGCCCCTTTCAACACACTCCTCCACGGTATACTTGGGTTCTCCAAAATTATAACGGACGTATTCCAGGGTACACGCCCCGTTAAAATCATTTATGGGAAAAACACTGCGGTAGATGCCTTCAATCCCGGCGTCGTCCCTCTGGTCAGGGTCTTTCAAACGCTGGAGAAATTTTTCATAGGAAAGTCTCTGCATCTCGATAAGATGCGGCATATCCACAACCTTTTTACTCTTTGCAAAACTCTTTCTGACTCTTTTCATCGTCTTCATCAAGCGCTGCCCTCATGTGTAGTCCATAAGACTGCGAAACAAAAAAATCGTAATCGTCCACAGGTACCCCATCCGGAGTCTCGCAGGCTCGCTTACCTGCACGCGCCCAACGGAAATGCCCTTGGGGTGCGATCAGTCCGGTTCACATAGGTTTTACTAAGTTCGCCGGCCTGGAGTTTATGCCCTTTAGGGTACACATATGGGGCACCTGTGAACGATTACATACGGAGGAATCTGCTAAAAATAGGGGGACCCTCTCTGAACGTTTACAAAAAATCCAGCCCTTAGGGATGTGGAAATAAATAACTTGCCCATCTCCCAACCCATCTTCAGGGCATCTTCGATCAAGTAACTACTTTTAAAATCCTCAACGTAGCCCGCTATGCCTGCGGTTTTAAAAGTAGTTACTTTTGATCGAACCTAACCTAAATCTGCGCGCTATATGGGTAAGTTATTTATTTCCACATCCCTTACCGTCAAAAAGCGATAAAACGCCATAGAGGATAACCTCCATAGCGTTTTATCATTTTAAATAAATCAAGATTGATTTTTTTTGACGGGCTATCCACTTGACTCGACTCAAATTGGATTAACTTGTTGAAACTAAAGGTTTTTGTTTTTTTTCTAAAGATCAAAGAAAAATCATAAAAAATCATAAGTTATCAAACTGTTAAGCGTTTATTCGATTAAGTCAAGCAGATACCCCGAATTTTTTTATTTGATTTCAACGGTTCCGCCCACAGCTTCAATTTTGGACTTTATTTCCTCTGCCTCATCCTTGGAAACGCCTTCCTTGATCGGCTGAGGAGCATCATCAACGAGCTGCTTGGCTTCTTTCAAGCCAAGAGAAGTAATCGAACGAACTTCTTTGATTACCTGGATCTTTTTGTCGCCGATTGCAGTAAGAACCGCGTCAAATTCGGTTTTTTCTTCAACAGCGCCGCCTGCATCAGCGGCTGCCGGCCCCATGGCCATTGCGACAGGCGCTGCGGCGGAAACACCAAACTTTTCTTCCATCTCCTTTATGAGTTCGGATAGATCAAGAACACTCATATTTGAAATAAACTCAATTACATCCTCTTTGGTTACAGCCATCTTGCATATCCTCCTGACGAAGCATTTCGTCCTATTTTAATTGTCTGCCTGCTCCTTTTGTTCCTTTACGGCCTGAAGCATGTAAACCAGCTTTCTGGGCACTCCATTGAGCAACTGGACAAAGTTCGTGGGTACTGCCTGCATAACGGATAAAAGCCTTGCGAGCAGAACCTCTCTGCTTGCAAGCTTGGCCAGCACCGCCAGATCGGCCGGCGTCAGGGTCTTTTCATCCATGACAGCGGCTCTGAGTTCAACCATGGGATGATCCTTTGCAAATTCCGTCAGGATCTTCGCCGGGGCTACCGGTTCCGTATTGGATACCGTAATTGCAGTGGTCCCTTTAAAAAACTCTTCCATCGGCTCGAAGGAGGTACCCTTGACCGCCCTGCGCAAAAGCGTATTCTTGGCGACCCGGATTTCAGCGTTGTTCTTTCTCAGTTCACGCCGAAGCTCCTGGAATTCCGGTACCGTCAGACCCCGATAGTCGGTGACAATGGCAATTTTTGCATCAGCTAACTTACCAATCAATTCTTCGACTATGGCTGCCTTTTCCTCACGATTCAAAGTCCTCTACCTCCTTTTAACTGTCTGCCGCCATAAAAAAAAGCGCTTTCCTTGCCGACAGGCCGTATCCCATACATTTTGCCGGCTTTTAAAGCAAAACCAATGGGATCGACCGTAGCGTAAAAGTTCCTGTTTCAGGACGGACAATATTTAAAATTTTGATTTGTTAAAAGCAGTCGAGGTCGACCAGGACAGACAAAGTGTTCAAAAATCAGGCTGTTTTAAACGCGAAATGCAACATACCTGACATATTGTAATGCAATGACTGATTCGTCTCGGCGGGCCGCTATTTTCTGTTGATTAAACCTTTTCTCAAAAGGTACCCGCTGTCTTCGACATCAAAACTGCTCACATCCTTGAGGGGTATAAGTACCTTCACGAAAATATTTTCTAAGGTACTTATAGTTAGTATTAAATGACAATTGTTTCCGTGATTGCGCTTCATGGTTACCGTTCAGTCTGAAGCCGGTTTATAAACATAACAGCACAACGACTTCACGCAATCCCTGATAAAGGATGGGAAAGTTATTTTGTCCCCTTCCCTAACCTGTATATTTTGATCAGAGCAAAAATGGCGCGCAGATAATTTGTTATGATTAGGGCTGCATCAGGCTTGTTTAACCAAAGTGCGGAGTTCCATAGGATCAATCTTGATCCCGGGACCCATTGTAGTAGACAGGCTTACACCCTTAAGGTATATGCCCTTGGCTGAAGCCGGCTTTAATTGAATAATTTTGTCAACAAAAGCCAGGATGTTGTCTTTTAATTTAGATGATCCAAAGGAGGTCTTTCCGAGCATGGCATGAACCACGCCGGCCTTGTCCACCTTGAAATCAACCTTTCCGGACTTGATTTCCCTGACCACTCCGGCCACGTCAAAAGTAACCGTGCCGACTTTGGCATTGGGCATCATTCCGCGAGGACCAAGAATGCGGCCGATTTTTCCCACGACGCTCATCATGTCAGGTGTGGCAACGGTCTTATCAAATTCCAGCCAGCCTTCTTTAATCTTTTTAATATATTCATCCTCTCCGGCGTAATCAGCACCTGCATCAAGGGCCTCCTTCTGTTTCTCTCCCTTGGCAAACACCAGTACCGTTACGTTCTTGCCTATACCGTGCGGAAGAACAATAGAACTCCTGACCATCTGGTCCGCATGTCTCGGATCTACGCCCAACCGAATCGCGATGTCCATTGATTCGTCAAATTTGGCATATTTAAATTTCAGGGCTGTGTCAATGCCTTCCTGAATCTCAAATATCCTTCCGGCCTCAAAATCCGCGGTGTTATTTCTATAATTTTTGCCTCGTCTAGCCATGATACCTACCAACCTTAAGCGTTTTTGTTGTTTTTCCAACCCAGCGTAGCTGGACTCTTTTCAGTGTCCCCAAGACATATTAGACACTTACCCGCCAATATTTAATCCGCAGCTTTTTGCCGTCCCCATAATAATTCGCATGGCCCCATCGATGTCATTGGCATTCAAATCCGGCATTTTCAATTCAGCTATTTCCTTAATTTTTTGTAAGGGAACCGTTGCTATACGCTCCCTTCTCGGATTACTCGAACCCTTGTCTATGCCCACGGCCTTAAGCAGGAGCATGGATGCAGGCGGTGTCTTGGTGATAAACGAAAAAGAACGATCCTTATAAACGGTAATTACCACCGGAATAATCATGTCGCCTTCATTTTGGGTCTTTGCGTTAAATGCCTTGCAAAACTCCATAATGTTTACACCATGCTGGCCAAGGGCCGGCCCTACAGGTGGGGACGGATTGGCCTTCCCTGCAGGAATCTGAAGTTTTATAAATGCTGAAATCTTTTTTGCCATTTTATCTTACCTCAATTTAGGGCTCGCCCTAAAATAAATTTACATTTTCAGGTGTTGAGGCGCCCGCATGGAAAGGCGCAGGGAGGGCAAAAGTAGGGGGCTGTTTAACCGACAAGCAACGTAGCCATGCGAAATAGATCGGCGCATTAAAATGTGAAGTTATTTTTGAGCGAGCCCTTAAATAAACCTACCCTCTGGTCACCTGGAAAAATTCAAGTTCAATCGGAGTTTCTCTTCCAAAGATACTGACAAGGACACGCACCCTGCCTTTATCCGGATTTACATGATCCACAATGCCCTGGAAATTTGAAAAGGGTCCGTCAACCACACGAACATTGTCTCCCTGCTCAAACATTACCTTTGGCCTGGGCTTTTCAGTTCCTTCTTTAATTCTGTTGATGATTTTTTCGGCATCTTCATCATGTAGAGGTTCAGGGTTCAGGTCGTTTCCTACAAAGCCGGTGATCTTAGGAGTATCTCGTACCGTATGCCATGTTTCATCGTTTAGTTCCACGTTCAAAAGAATGTATCCTGGAAAAAATTTCCTCGATGATGTCCGTTTGGCCCCTTTGAACATCTCGACAACCTGTTCGGTCGGCACAAGAATTTCCCCGAAGAATTCCTCCTGGTCAGCATTCTTTATCCGCTCCTGCATTGCGGTCTTTGCTTTTTCCTCAAAGCCGGAATACGTATGCAGGATATACCATTTTTTAGCCATTCGGTTTTCCGCCCGGGTATTGCCCGATCACACTTACGGATGGGCGTTTGTTTAGACTTAGGGTTCACTCAAAAATAAATTTACATTTTAATGCGCCAATCCATCTCATGGCTGCGTTGCTCGTCGGTTAAATAGCCCTGCTATTCGCCCTCCTCGCGCCTTGCCATGCGGGTGCACAACACATGAAAATGTAAATTTATTTTTGAGCAAGCCCTTTAATCAATTAAGGATAAGGCTTATCATTTTCCCTAAAAACAGATCAACTGCCCCAAGATACATGGAGATGAGCATTACCAGAATAACCACTACCACCGTTGATCCAAGCGTCTGCTTCCTGGCCGGCCAGGAAATTTTGCCGAACTCGGTCTTAACCTCTGCGGAAAATTGTTTTACCCGCTCCAGTTGAAATCCGATGCCGTTGCCGGCCGGCTGTTCAGGCACAGCCCTTTTCTTTTTACCTGTCCGATCCGGTTTCTTGTTAGCCATAACTTAGTGCCTTAGTGGTAATTTTCTTGTTTTTTGTGGCAGAAAAACTCCGTGCTTATTTGTAACGCCCGCGGTGCCACATGTTTTAAGGCACTTATCCAGGACCTTTAAAAATTTCCAGTTTATCCGCGTTAGCCGTGTCGATCCTTTAAACAACTATTAACGCTTATACGAATAATAATAAAATTTACTGATAACAGCTAATGGATTATGACAACAACGCAATAGGTGTATGTCCAATGAATCAGCAGAGTTTTCCCACTAATCAGCAATAAACCTGGAAATCATGTCAATAAGAAATGGCAGGCCAGGAGGGAGTCGAACCCCCAGCATCCGGATTTGGAGTCCGGCGCTCTGCCAATTAGAGCTACTGGCCTACCCTATCAGATTTATTTCGTTTCCTTGTGGAGGGTGTGAGTTTTACAAAAACGGCAGTACTTCTTGAATTCAAGTTTCTGCGGAGTCAGCCGTTTATTCTTGGTAGTCGTATAGTTTCTACGTTTGCATTCCGTGCATCCTAAGGTAATTATAGTTCTCATGCCAATATCCTCGGGCCGGCAAAGCCGAACTGATCTTTGACCATTTTATTCAATAATTTCGTTAATCACGCCGGCGCCTACTGTGCGTCCGCCTTCGCGTATTGCAAAACGAAGTTCCTTTTCCATGGCGATCGGCGTGATCAGCGCACCTTCTATGGTCACGTTGTCGCCGGGCATTACCATCTCTACCCCTTCGGGAAGCGTTACTATGCCCGTAACGTCTGTTGTACGAAAATAGAACTGTGGACGATAACCGTTAAAAAACGGGGTGTGACGTCCGCCTTCTTTCTGGCTCAGTATGTAGCACTCAGCCTTGAACTTCGTGTGCGGCGTGATGCTTTTCGGCTTGGCCAGTACCTGCCCCCGCTCTATCTCATCACGCTTGACCCCGCGAAGCAGAACGCCAACATTATCGCCTGCCTCGCCACGATCCAGGATCTTACGAAACATTTCGACCCCGGTTACCGTGGTCTTCTCGGTATCCTTTATCCCTACGATCTCAACCTCTTCGCCTACTTTTATTACGCCCCGCTCTATCCTGCCCGTTGCAACCGTGCCACGGCCGGAGATAGAAAAAACGTCCTCCACCGGCATCAAAAAGGGCTTGTCTATATCTCGCTCAGGCTGAGGAATAAAAGAGTCTACCGCATCCATCAGCTCAAAGATGCACTTGTTGGCTTCCTCATCTTCCGGGTTTTCAAGCGCCTTTAAAGCGCTTCCGGTAATGATCGGAGTGTCGTCGCCCGGAAAATCGTATGAGCTTAAGAGTTCCCGAAGCTCCATGTCCACGAGTTCGATAAGTTCTTCGTCGTCAACCATGTCGCATTTGTTCAAAAATACGACTATTGCGGGAACGCCTACCTGACGGGCCAAAAGAATATGCTCACGTGTCTGGGGCATGGCGCCGTCATCTGCGCCCACAACCAGGATGGCGCCGTCCATCTGGGCGGCCCCGGTGATCATGTTCTTGATATAGTCCGCATGACCGGGACAGTCCACATGCGCATAATGACGTTTTTCAGTCTCATATTCAACATGTGCTGTTGCGATTGTTATTCCACGTTCCTTTTCCTCAGGCGCCTTGTCAATGTCGTCAAACGCAGTGAATTCCGCTAATCCCTTATAGGACAACACCCTGGTTATTGCCGCGGTCAACGTGGTCTTCCCATGGTCAATGTGACCTACAGTCCCAATATTCACATGCGGTTTGGTTCGTTCATATTTTTCCTTTGCCATGTTTATTCTCCTCAAGCCGAAATAGCGCCCTTCCTTAACAGGAGGAACATAAGATAAAAACAAACATAATTATCCTGGGTAATTATCCTGCAAACAAAAAAACTGTTTATTTATTTCTGGAGCCCACGACCGGACTTGAACCGGTGACCTCTTCCTTACCAAGGAAGTGCTCTACCTGCTGAGCTACGTGGGCAATCAGCATGATGATGGAGCGGGAAACGGGTCTCGAACCCGCAACCCTCAGCTTGGAAGGCTGATGCTCTACCAATTGAGCTATTCCCGCCATGTTAAAAAAAATTGTAAATGGTAAGGATTACATGCATCTGTGATCGGTTATGTTGGTGGAGGGGGGAGGATTTGAACCTCCGAAGGCGTCGCCGACAGATTTACAGTCTGTTCCCTTTGACCACTCGGGAACCCCTCCACATAATAAAAAAATTCTTTACAGCCTGGAATTTTACAGGTCGGAATATCAGAATTTACGTCCTCTAATCGATCTGAAAATGGCGTTCACTCCTGGAGCTGGCGATGGGACTTGAACCCGCAACCTGCTGATTACAAATCAGCTGCTCTGCCAATTGAGCTACGCCAGCGAAACGTGAGATACTAACCGATTTCCAGCCATACATCAATACAATATTTCCAATTTAAAGCAAACAAACAAAAAGCGGCACTGCAGTTAAGCAGTGCCGCTATATTATCAGACAGGTCTTTTTTTGCCTTGTGGAAGTTATTTCCTTCCCATACCTTAGGATCTTAGGCTTGTTTTTGTATCACAAAACCGCTCTCCCTGTACTTTTCAAATGCCATGGCGGCAGTCCGGTATATGAGATGAGCAAATTTTGTGTAAGGCATGTAAAGGAACAGCATCAGAACTGACACAAGATGCATGTAATAGAAGACATAGGCCAATCCTGGAACGCAGGCCAGCCTCGCAACCTCGGCGCCGATTCCGGTTATGCCGACGACAGCGATTTCCACGATCAGGAACCAATCGTAAAAGGTCCCTGCAGTCCCGGCTTCTTTTTCCGACTTTATCCTGTTAGTCCACAGAACCATGATGCCGAAAATAAAGGCTATTGCGCTTATGTTTGCCAGCAATTTGAACGGATCCATCAGCGGGATGGGACCGTGCAGGCTTGGAATAAAGATACCGACAAAATCTTTCCGCACAAGCGAATAAACCGTAACGGTTAGAAGACCGATAAAAGAGTACAAAAGCGGCAGATGACCGCGCACCCGGTCTAAATTGGTTCCACACTGTTCAAAACGTTTGTGCTGAACAATCTCAACAACAGCCGGCCAGATAAAGTCCACCACGTACTGATAAATGGAAGGCTTGAAATCCTCATTCTCCTCAATCCCCTCCGACATTTTCTTCCACATGGCTGAAACGCCCCTATATGAAGCATAAACTGCAAAGAAAAAGACGGGAACAAAAATTATGTCAATAAAAAAAACATTTTTTGACAACCAGGGCCAGTCCCAGTGACCGAAAAAGTGACCAAAACCGACTGCCTTAAAGGTTTCCGCGTCAGGAATATGAAAACCACCGGATACCAACAGGGCAACCAGAAGAAGAAAAGCGGGACCGCCAATCAGCACGGGCAGATTTTTTGCGCTTGTAGCCAACCTGGCAAGTTCTTTGGGAAAGCCGTAATGGGTGTAAACATATGCCCGAATCGCGCCCAGTACCTCACCAGGCTTGGCACCCCTGGGACAATAAGCGGTGCAATCACCGCAGTGATGGCATAGAAAGACATCAGGATCAGCAATCAGCCGGTCCTTCATGCCCCACTGTGCCCAGATCATTTCCTTCCTGGGGAACGGTTTCTCATCCGTTGCCAGAGGACAGACCGCTGAACAGGTCGCACACTGATAACACTTTTTCAAGGTGTCGCCCCCGGCGCTCTTCAGATATCGAATAAATTCCATATCCGGTTCTACTTTTA
>JAYEGR010000029.1:0-17282 GCA_034659175.1 Thermodesulfobacteriota bacterium
CTTTTAAAGCTATATTTTAAAGCGGTTTTTGTGACTAAATTGGCCAATTGTCACTACACTAAAAATTTTTTTATCAATCAAATCAATAAGTTATTTTTTGCAAAATCCCGATCGGGAAGATTCCGGTTTAACCTCTCAAGCTGGCTTGAGGACCGCATCAAGACCCGAACCAGGCAGGCTGTACGGGAAATGTTGACCGGCAAGATCCATAAAATACGGCATGGCTTGTCAAAAATGCTGCGGAGGTGGTTGCCCACCATTTTTAGGGTACCCACAAGGGGCACCCCCTACGAATTCAACGATTCCATGAAAATGATTATACTGACGATAAATTTATGTAATTTGATGCTATCAAAACGACAAATCAATTCCTGCCATTGGTGTTCAACCATTCTGCCCGCATCATTCAAAATCATTCCCATGTTGTCAATTTCCCCGAACAGACACAATCGGTTTTGCGTACAAATGGTTATAAAATACAATCCGGCCCGTGCATAATCATATCCCTTTGAATGGATTTCCGTAGGGGCAATCCCTTGTGGTTGCTCATTAATGGGCAATTCAATTGATACATTCATTTTCATATGCAACCCACACTTCACCGCTCATTAGTTGAGGGTGGTTTTTAATTTCGGCCAAACGGTTTCCACCTTTTTATGGTTGGCATTGCCCACCCTACGAATTGTCCCGCCTTAAGTGGGTAGCCGAATATTTCGGTGAATTATCATATTCAGCAGACTTGTTTGAGCACATAGTCCGGAAAACAGGGAGAAATGTGACTACTTTTTACACGTATCCCGACACTACCCCAAGATTGTCCGCTCTTTACTGCGTGGAAAATTGTCTCTTGGGCAAACACAGGAGATCCAAGTGGAAATGCTTGCTGCAGGAATCGGGATTGCAATTACTGCCGAACATCCAAATATGGTGGGAATTATTTATGATCGCCCTGAAGTGTTGGAAGTGGCAAAAGGCTATATAAAGGAAACGGAAGTAGACAGCAAATAATTGATTTCAGTCTAAGGCACTGTTTTTTGAAATTTTACAGGGGGTTCTCTGATTGCTTTTAGTTTTTCAAGGTCTTTGTCAAATGAAATTACGATCTTTGAATGAGATGAATAGGCGGCAAGAATGCAATCTACAATATCAATATTTAAATCTTCGTATTTCAGCAATGCTTCAAGGATTTCTGATTTGCCGGGACTAACAATCCCGGAGAAATTCAATATTCCGCTTAATTTTCCAACAATCTCGCTTTTGGGAATCCGGTAATATTTTTCCATTACATAGATACATTCAACAATTACAACATCCATAATTTCAGCCTTTTTTGTCCCTTCAGACACATCCAGCATAAATGATTCCGCCTTCGGGCTGAACTCTGCGTGATCCCCCAATAGATATCTCAGGATAACGTTTGTATCAACCAGATAGACCTTCGCGGGCAACTTCATTTGCAATTTCCCCTTTGATTTTCTTCCTTATTGTATTCAGAGAAACATAATCCTTAGCATATTTCTTGAGGCTTCCCGCTAAATTCCGGGCAGGTAAACCTGGAATCCCCTTAAGCTTTACCTCATTGTCTTCAATTAGGAACAATATCCCGCCCTCTTTTTCTATCTTTAGTCTTTCTCTTATCGGTTTGGGTATTGTTATCTGACCCTTCCTCGATATTTTGGCATACATTTTTCACCTCCTTTACTTTTTCCATTTTGTATGATTATTAAAATAGCTTTACTTATTTTTTTTGTCAAAATTTTTTTGTTTCCCAGATGGCTTCATTTTTTTCATCCTCAGGGATTTTTACAAAAAAAAATTTTTAAAATTGGGAATATATGAAAAAATAGCTTGAATATAAATATAGCATTCGGATTGATATTTAATGCAGCGGCCGTGCTGGTAAGCGGTGGAGGTTTTTTAAGCCCGATAATGGGGGCGGTTGTACACAATATCGGTTCTGTTATAGTTGTACTTTGTTCTGCAAGCATAGCTTTCACCAGGGAAAACTATTAAGCGAGGCGCCATGCACCATACCGACATAGAAAAGCTTTCTTCAATTCTGACCGAGCTTTACGAAAAAATGTCTTCCTGGGAACATGCCGTGGTTAAGGAAAGCGGTCTCATCAACAGTACTGCTCATTTGCCGTAATGCTCATTGATCCATTTCCGGTATTCTCCTGATTTTACACTGTTTACCCAGTCACTGTTTTCCAGATACCAGGCAACCGTTTTCCTGATCCCGGACTCAAAGGTCTCCTCGGGTTTCCAGCCGAGTTTCCTGGTGAGTTTTGATGAATCGATCGCATATCGTCGATCGTGCCCGGGCCTGTCCTTGACAAATGTGATAAGATTACGGCGAGACCGGTTCCCGGTCATTTTATCGAGCAGGTCGCATATAATTACGGCAAGATCGATGTTGGCAAGTTCGCTGTTGCCGCCGACATTATAAGTCTCCCCTGTTCCACCCTTTTCCATGACAGTCCAGAGAGCAATGCAATGGTCTTTTACAAACAGCCAGTCGCGGACATTTTTTCCATCACCGTAAATAGGCAGCGGTTTTTCTGAAAGTCCGTTTAAAACAAGAAGCGGAATCAATTTTTCAGGGAACTGGAACGGGCCGTAATTGTTTGAACAGTTTGATATGGTGACAGGCAGGTTGTAGGTCTTGTGATAGGCGCGCACAAGGTGGTCTGAAGATGCCTTTGAGGCTGAATACGGGCTGTTGGGCTTAAACGGCGAATCCTCTGTAAAAAGACCGGTCTCGCCGAGACTCCCATATACCTCGTCCGTGCTGACATGATGAAACAGGACCATACGGTCCATATTGGCCCTTGCAGCTTCGAGTAACGTGAATGTCCCATTGATATTAGTTGTTATAAATTCATCCGGTACTGAAATGGATCGGTCCACATGAGATTCAGCCGCCAGATGACATACACCATCTATTTGGTATTTGGAAAAAATATCAGTCATACGGCCGCTGTCACAAATATCGGCCTTGATAAATAGATACCTGTCTAAAAAATTTTTTTGGATATCGGCAAGGTTTTGAAGGTTGCCGGCATAGGTCAGCTTGTCAACATTGATGATCCGGCCGGAAAAGGACGATTCCTCAAGCAGGTATCTGATCAAATTGGTCCCGATAAAACCGCAGCCTCCGGTTATAAGCAGATTTTTCAAGGCCATGTAGCCTCCTTTAGCAGTTGCTCGCGAAACCTGTTTGCAAAGAGTTCAACATCCTTTTTCCACTCCTCCATTATGCAGACGGATTCCTTTTTCATTTTTTGATTTTCAAGAATCGAATTTCTCGGTCTGTGAGCAGGAGTCGGATATTCTTTCGTGTCACAGGGCACAAACCGGGAATCGACTCCCATTGTCCGGACAAAACGGCCGGCAACCTCATACCATGTGCCGTATCCTTCCGCAGATGCGTGGCATATGCCTTGAACCCCTTTGTCAATAAGCCTTTCAATCTGAAGGGCCAGCCTGTAGGCCCATGTCATGGATCCGAATTGATCATTTACCACACGGATTTCCTTTCCAGGGTTTTTTAGGGCCGTCCTGAGCATGGTCTTTAAAAAATTCCCGCCGTGAATAGAGTAGAGCCATGCAGTCCTTATAATAAGATAATCCCCCGTGGTTTCCGTCAGCGCCTGTTCGCCTGCCAGCTTGGTTTTGCCGTACCAGGAAACAGGACCGGTCTCATCGCTTTCAACGTAGGCGTCCGGCACATGCTTTTGTCCATTAAACACATAGTCGGTCGAGATGTGAACAAGCTTTGTGCTAATTTTTTTTGCCGCACGGGCAAGGTTTCCCGGCCCGTTTGCATTCACTTTCCATGCCTGGTTTCTCCTGGTCTCACACATATCCACGTTAGTGAATGCAGCGCAATTGATGACAATGTCCGGCCGGTTTGACTTAAATACGGTTATAACGGAATCCGGATCAGTAATGTCCAGTTTTTTTGAGGAAAGTGAAACAACGTCAAACCGTTTTGCAAACAGATCCGCGCATTCGCGCCCCAATTGGCCATTTCCACCTGTAATAAGTATTTTTTTCATCTAAATAGGGGGCATCTACGCTTCTCGCCGTTCGTTTCATTACGCCAAGCTATTCCATTCATTAGCAGAAATGGATCGATCTAAAATTGATTCTACTTCGCTTAACATCATACGTAGTTGCGGAACAGAATATTCCGAATTTGACGGTATGCTCATACGATTGTTTCCATAGACCATAAATTGATGGCGTGTCCCTGAGTACGGTCCGTCGAAGCCAACCTGTCGTAGCCGTTTGATAAATAGCCGGCGTTTACACGGTTGCCATTGACTCATAACTCGGCTCCTTGTTTAGATCATAACCAGCCAGAATCGGAATGGTGTGTCCTAATTTTAGCCCAACGAAAATCCAATCTTCAAATGTTGACTGTAACTCGTTTTCACATTCGCGTAGTGTTTTGCCAAAAGCAATCACTCCCTTACAGGACGGGATTCGACCAGAGAATGTTCCATCCTCAAGCTTGTCATATTCTGCTTGAGCTAATGCATTTTCAATGTATCCCGTAAGAATATTCTGTAACATTTGTAACTCCTCCAAAAAGGCTTTCAGGTATTTTTCTACACTTTGCTGAACATTCTGCAAACATGGATTAAGCAGGTTTCTTTCCAACAGCATTTTAGCGGAAATCAAATTTTCCGACGCATAAGAAATCCATGCACAGGTTTCATTTTTCATATATCACCTCTCCATGGCTTATCTCGTCAAGCATTGTGTGTAAATATTCGGCAGCACCCCATCTGTCCACGATCAGGCCTTCCAGCATACTTATTTATAGCTGAAAGGCCTGATCGTGGACACCTGGGGCACTGTCAAACATTTACAGACCGAGATTTTTTGTAATAGTTCCACACAAGCCGAATATTTACCATTGTGTTATCAGCAACGCATGGCCGCAACGGAATAATATCAAGCGGAATTTTCCGGGCAATAGACCGGGTCTTACGCCGGTATTTCATAGCAAGAGGCAAATACGGCTCCGTACTGCTTTGAAAGACGGCTACATCAAGGTCATGGGGGGAGTCTGTTGTTAAAAATGAGCCGAAAATAACAATTCTGACAATCTCCGGCTCTTCCCGCAAACAGGCGGCCAGTTCTTTTTTCAGATTTTCCTTTTGTTGCAGGTTTAATATCATGGTCTCATTCCTTTCTAACCAGTGCCGGCATATCAATACTTCGGCAGCAGATCATGAGGCACATCTTCAAGCCTGGGGTTTTGGGCGTCCTTTCCAGAAAGAACCGGATCACCCGGCAGAGGCCAGTTGATTCCGATTGACGAATCATTCCACAGGATTCCGTATTCGTCGCCCGGCTGATAGAGATCAGAGCATTTGTAAATTACGTCAGCCGTATCACTTGTCACGCAGAATCCATGGGCAAAGCCCTCAGGCACAAAAACCTGTCTTTTGTTTAAAGAAGATAGAATGACCCCGCCCCATTGACCGAATGTCGGTGAACCAATGCGTATATCAATTACTGCGTCAAATATCTCCCCATTAGCCACGTAGATCAGCTTGGCCTGGGGATGATGCAGTTGGTAATGCATTCCCCGGACCACGCCGCGTATCGAATGTGACTGGTTGTCCTGGACAAAAACCTTTGATATTCCCGCTGTCTCATATTTGCGCTGACTATGGGTTTCCAGAAAAAAACCACGTGAATCAGTAAATACACGTGGTTTGATCAAAACAAAGCCGGGATGAATAATTTCTGATTTTAGTTCCATTCTAACGAACCAGTACCTTTTAAAATTTCCAGTTCATCTGGGTTAGGAATCTGCGAAATATGGGGTACATCTGAACGGTTACTCCTCTTCCGCTAGTTCCATCAGATACCGACCGTATTCGTTTTTAATCATTTCATTTGCAAGGGATGCAAGCTGGTCCCGGTTAATATAGTTTAAACGGAAGGCGATTTCCTCCACACAGGCAATCTTCATTCCCTGACGATCCTGGATGGTCTGAACGTAACTGGCTGCCTGCTGAAGAGAGACAGGCGTGCCCGTGTCCAGCCAGCAGAAACCTCGTCCCAGAAGTTCGACTCGCAGATCACCCCTTTTCAGATACTCGTTGTTTATTTCCGTGATCTCAAGTTCCCCGCGCGCTGACGGCTTGATGTTTTCCGCAATGCTCACCACGTCATTATCGTAAAAATAGAGCCCCGGAACAGCATACTTTGATTTGGGCTTTTCGGGCTTTTCCTCGATATTGATAACATTTCCTTTGTCATCGAATTCCACAACACCGTAACGCTCTGGATCTTTGACAGGGTAGCCGAATATCAACCCGCCCGTATCAAGTTGGGCGCTTTTTTTCAATATACCGGAGACATTGTGACCGTAAAAAATGTTGTCTCCCAGGATCAATGCTACCGTATCATCTCCTATATGCTCTTTTCCAATTATAAATGCCTGTGCAAGGCCTTCCGGCCTGGGTTGCTCAGCATAGGAAATGTTAAGTCCCAAACGGCTTCCGTCCCCGAATAATCCTTTGAAAAGGGGCAGGTCTTGCGGGGTTGAGATGACCAGGATTTCCCGAATGGTCGAAAGCATGAGCACGGACAGTGGATAATAGATCATAGGTTTGTCATATATAGGCAAAAGCTGCTTACTGACAACCCTGGTCATTGGAAAAAGCCTGGTCCCTGACCCTCCTGCCAGGATAATTCCTTTCATATAACAATCTCCCGTTGTTTATTTTTAATAAATTCGAAATTAGATCCATTAATATCAACGTTCATAGGTTCACCGTTCATTCGGTGAACCTATGAACCTCTAACCGGCACCCATCCGGAATCACAAGATTTCCTGATGGGGGTTATTATCTAACCTTATTGCATCATTTGGTAAAACAACCTCTTTAATTCCTTTTCCTCCTCACGGGACATGAATCGCTCCGGGATCAGGGGTTCTGGCCTGCCTATCATCTTGTATTTACTGATTCCCATAGGATTATACGGCAAAAGTACGGCATTAGATAGCCCCATTTTTTTAAGGATTCGGGCAATTCCCTCAAGATTTTCCCTGGTGGCTGTAATTGATGGAATCAAGGGTACTCTGGGAATGACCTTCACCCCGGTTTCCTGAACAAGGCGTGAAAGATTTTCTATTATCCTCTTATTTGACTGCCCGGTAAAGTGTTTATGGGCCTTTGGGTCGGCGATTTTAAGGTCATAATAAATCATATCCACATAGGGAAGGACCTTTTGTCTGAAAATTTCATAAGAGAAAAAACCGGATGTTTCCAGTACCACATGAATTCCGAAGGGCTTGAGATATTTAAGCAGGGCCTCCAGATAATCAGGATAAAGGGTGCATTCACCGCCTGAAAGTGTAACACCGCCCTGTGAATGGCGGTAAAACGCGCGATCACGAAGCAGTAATTCCCCAAGCTCTTCAACCTGATATAAAGCGCCTGCCCAGCGTAGTCCCTTTCCCGGACAGACCTGAACGCATTTTCCGCAATTATCACACCTTGTTCTGTCGATTCTTCCCTCTGATTCCAGGGAAATGGCATTGTTTGGGCAAATTTTGGCGCACGCGCCGCATAAAATACACTCTTTAATACAAAAAACAATCTCGGGTCCCGGCACCTGGGTTTCCGGATTGTGGCAGAATACACAGCGAAGAGGACACCCCTTGAAAAAGACCACACTGCGAATACCAGGCCCATCCTCCTGGCTGTACCTTTTAATATCAACTATCAGAGGAATTTCGTTCATTATAGTGCCGGATTAGCTGTTAAGCTGCTAAGCTGATGAGCTATTAAGCCTTAACAGCTCATCAGCTCAACAGGCTACGTCCCATAATCCTGTTCTGAAGATCTCTTGCCAGGAATCCGAACCGATAGATATAGGTTAAATTGCCTTCAATTTCCACCTTATTTTCAAGCAGTGAATTGAGAATATCCTGGTCCCTGGAAAATAATAAGTCAAGCAGGGCCACTTCATCTGAAAAAGTGACTTTAACATCCCAGTCCGGGATGCTATCGTTTTGAACACTCATGTTGCCATTTTCAAACAGAGCTGAGACCGCAACATCACCATCCTTGGTCATGAACAGATAGCGCCCCTTGAAATTTTTAATATTTTCGCGATATCCCCTGGAAAACCAGAAACAAAAATCCATACCCCCGAGCAGCAGTTCAAGGAGTTTATCCGTAAACCGGTCGCTTCCCGGAATATTATCAAGCCACGACAAGTCAAGGCTGCTTTCAGAGGTAGGCAACTGAAACGGCTGAAAGGATTTCATCTGCCCGTTATTGAGGTCATATTCGGTCCGTTCAATGATTTCCTTCTGCATCTGCGGATTCAAATCCTTGAAATATGCCGTATAGCCTGACACCCGAACCAGTAACTCCCGCAGGAGTTCCCTGTTTTCTTCAGGATGCATTACTGCTTTGACAAATGTTTCGTGGTCATTAATATTAAACTGTATTTCCATGCCCCCGTCTCTTTGTCCGTCCAGGTCATCGAAATAGCCTGCAACTGATGCTGTAAAATTATCAACCATCGTGGCCCGGTCATGTTCAGGCGTGTATTTAATGTTGAACGCCATACCGTTTGTGACATGTTCGGCCGGGATCGAGGCGACGCTGTTTAAGGTGGCGGTCAATACCGGCGTTGCGCCTGAGACCGGGGTAATGCCGCTTGCAAAATTCTCATGCGCCATACGTCCGTTAGGCAGTGCGCCGGTCAACCTGCCGAACCCGGCATGGCTGGTCATGGTCCAGTAGCCAACCCTGTATTTCCCATTCCGGTACGTTGTTTTTGCCTGAAAACAATCATGCAGGCTTTTGATCAGCCATTTGACATTGCCTTGTGCAATTAGATCCTCGTTACCGTATTTGGGTGCCCCTTTAAGGAGTTGATGTAATACCTTATTATTTTCAAAATTATTATTAACGGCATCGATCAATTCTTTAAATGTTGCTTTCTTTTCCCTGTAGACGATCTGCTCGATGGCGCTCAGGGAATCCGCCACATCGGCAAGCCCGATTATAGTTACTCCGGAAGCATTGATCGTGGCGCCGCCCCTGATAAGATCTTTTCCCTTGTCCATGGGTCCTTCAAAAAAGGCCGACAGAATGGGGGTGGGGTAAGAGAGCTGATGGGTCCTGCCCAGATCGTCATTCAGACTGGTGGTTATATCAGCCATCCAGCTTAACTGTTTGTAAAAGGCATCCCTGAATTGTGCAAACGTTTCAAATCGGGCCGGATCATCAGCAGGACTGCCGGTATCCATGCTGATCAACTGATCCATCCCTGTATGCCGATGACGCCCATTAAACAAAGTCAACTCTAAAACAGAGGTAAGGTTCAGGAGTATTGATGAACTGGCGGTATAGGCCCGGCCGCTGCTGACCGGTTCCACACACCCCACGGAACTGTAATCCCTGGCCTGTTCAACAGTTTCACCCTGTGACATCATGGCCTTGATCACGGCCTTGTCATTGTGAAGAGCGGGCGTGGCCTTTGTCTTCAGGTTGGCGTCACAGAGCCTTTTGAGATAGGCCGGTTCATTTACACCTTCATAGTACCGGGCGTTTAAATTCGGGTCCCTGAGCATCATGAGTTCAGTGGCCTTCAGCATCACATATGTCAGTTCATTTACCGCGTCTTCTGCAATTTCACTGCTGTTCGGCATGACACCGCCTATTGTGATGGCTTGATTGGAGCCCGTGCCGCCGAACAACTGCTCGCCGGCATCCGGGATCATGGCAACATGGTCTCCGATTTTAAGCCACAGACAACAAATCATCTCCAGGGCATCTTTAATGGAAATGGTCTTATTGATCTCTTTTGCGTAGAGATCATACAGCACTTGATCCAGGCGTCCCAGACTCAGGCCGACGTTGGGATTTTCCAGATGGATCGCCGTCCAGCAGATCCAGATTGCGGTTAATCCCTCCCTAAATGTCCGCGCTGGATATCGCGGCACTTGTCTATGTATCTCCGCAATATCCAGCAACTCCTGCTTCCTTATGGGGTTATTTTCTTTAAGCGCGAGTTTCTCAGCCTTAAACGCCAGGTTGTTTGAATAGGCTATAATTCCTTTCAAGACTTCAACTATGGCTGAATAAAATTCTTTTTGAGAAAAATTTTCCGTATTTTCTCTTTTATCCATGGCCTCACGGATGACGTTGTCAAGCCCCTCCCCAATGACACGTTTAAAATCCGGAACAGTATGAGAAATGCAATTTGGTTTGGTGGCCATAAAAAAGACCAGGCGTTGCAGCATCCTGACTCCAACAGGATCATTTCCATTGACTTTGCATCTGAACCGGGTCTTTTCCAGGATATTTTCTTTCATCCAAAAAGGAAAAATCTCCTTATTTAATTTTTCTGCATCTGCTTTACTCAATTGATACGGATTTTTTTGTCTGGTCGAAATAGTCCAAAGCTCGGGCCAGATAGTCAGGCCGAGGAATTCAGGAAAAAGGGGCACTCCTTTGAATTTACTCGTGGTTGAACCGGCAAACAATGATGTATCGACAAATGAAAACTTACGCATCTCTTTCCCTGTGCCGCGGCTTTCAAAACCATGACTGTGAAATACCACAGGGGAACGATTTTCCAGGACATAACGATACATCTTGGCCTTTTCGAGAATGGAAATACTCTCCTTGCCGAAATAATTGTTGTTCACGGAATATTTTGTTATTAGAGAAGGCCGCTCGATACAGATTTCAGGCATTGCCTGAAAATAGGCGTCCCTGAGATTAACAACCCGCTTAGTAAGTCCGTAATTATCAAGATATTTATCAAAATCATTTTTCCCCGGCATCTCTTAACCTCCCTTTTTAAATAGTTGTTGTGAGGAATAAGGGATGTGGAAATAAATAACTTACCCATCTACCATCCCTTTTTCATGCGTCGATCCATCCCGCAAGGCGTAACCGTTGGGGTTGATTTTATCATCAGCCACTTAGAGTTGCGTGTTGAGTAGTGAGTGATGAGGAAAACCAGATTGTATCTTTATTCTCAATACTCAACACTCATATCTCATATCCTGAAATGGCCGAAATTAAAACCATACTTCCTATATATTTTTTTTGTCAAAGACTATTTTTTTCAAAAATTTGAGTATATAATATTATTTAAGTTCCAATATCCGTACAAAATCGATTTGACAAACGGTTTCCATCTTTTGTGGTGGGCAGAACCCACCCTTCGAAGAGCACATCTTTTCAGTATGTTATCCTTTTGAAATTCTGTAGGGCAGGCTCTGCCCACCAAATAATGGCGAAATTAGAACCAAGCTTTTTGGGGGCTGACAACTAAATACTGATAACTGAATTTTCGTGATATGTCAGCACATTTACCTGCGACATGAGGAAAAACAAAAAATGGCAAGCGCTTCCAGCGATGAAGACAGAGAGATACTCCTTGGTTTTGTTTCCGAAAGCCGGGAAATGTTTGAAGAAATCGAACTGAACCTGCTTCAACTCCAGGAAATTGTTGAGGCGTCAGGCGAGCCTGATGATGAAGTAATAAACAACATTTTCCGCATGTTTCATTCCGCAAAAGGAAGCGCCGGCTTTCTCCAGTTATACAATATAGCCAAGGTAACCCACGAGGCGGAGACACTCCTTGATTTTGTCAGGCAAGGCAAATATCAGCTTGAAAGGAGTCATGCGGATCTCCTCATTCACGCCTGTGATGTGGTTCAAAGGATCCTGGATGCCATTGAGGCATCTTCTTCCGATGAGGAATTTGATACAGAGGCCCTGTCGCTGATTGGAAAATTCGCTGCGGCACATAGCGCCCACTCTTCCTTGCCACCGGAGACCCAGCCGGACGCTTCTCAGCCTGATTTTCCTTATGAATTTCAGCTTACGATCACCCCTGAGATGGTTAAACAATTTGTTCATGAATCAGATGAGATACTTGATACGGTGGAGCATACGCTTCTTGAACTGGAAAAAACTCCGAATAACACGGATCACATGGACACCGCCTTTCGCAATATCCACAGCTTTAAAGGCAACTGCGGGTTCATGGGCTATGCAGACCTTGAGCGATTAAGCCACAAAGTGGAAACCGTGCTCGGCGCTATGAGGTCGGGCCAGATCCCTGTAAAGGCCCATAATATTAAGTCACTGCTCCGGATTTTGGATATGATCTGTGATGGCGTTGTTGATATATCGAACGAAAAAGCAGGAGATATAGATGGCTGTGACCTTCTTGTACAATTGATGGACGAAATGCTGCCCGAGTGTGAAGACACGCCAGAGCCGCAAAAAATTGGAGAAATCCTTGTCGCACGCAATGATGCAACCCCTGAAGCCGTTGAAGAGGCACTGGAGGTCCAGAATAAACCCATGGGCGAGATCCTGGTGGATATGGGAGCTGCGCATCCAAAAGCTGTGGAATCCGCTCTTGAAAAGCAGGCAAAACAGGAAAAACGAGCCGCCGTATTAGAATCAGGAGGCAAAAAAGTAACCCGCCGCGACATCCGGGTAGATCTGGATAAACTAGATAGCCTGATCAACCTTGTAGGCGAATTGGTCATAGCCAAGGCCATGGTCACCAATAATCCGGACCTTCAAGACTATGAATTTGAGAATTTTGAAAAAGCATCGCATCACCTTGAACGGGTCGCCAGCGAACTCCAGGACGTTGCCATGAGCGTGCGGATGATCCCTGTCTCCGGTGTTTTTCGAAAGATGATCCGACTGGTACACGATCTTTCCGCCAAATGCGGCAAAAAGGTCCATCTCACCAGGATAGGAGAAGAGACCGAGGTCGACAAGACCGTGATTGAACAGATTTCCGACCCCCTGGTGCACATTATCCGTAATTCCTTAGACCACGGCATAGAACCTCCCGAAGAACGGAAATCGTGCGGTAAATCCGAAACCGGAGAGATCACATTAAAAGCCGAACATGAGGGAGGCGAGGTGTTGATCACAGTGCGCGATAACGGCTGCGGACTGGACAGGGAAAAGATACTGGCCCTGGCCGTTAAACGCGGTGTTATCAGTGGCGACGGCAGTGACATGCGTGATGAGGATATATTCAAGTGCATCTTTGAACCGGGATTTTCAACCGCAGAGACAATCACCAACGTATCCGGCCGCGGCGTAGGCATGGATGTGGTCAAGAAAAACATAGAGAATTTAAAAGGACGCGTCGACATCCGGAGCAGCAAAGGCAAAGGTACCACGATAATATTGCGCATACCCCTTACCCTTGCCGTTATGGAAGGCATGCTCGTGAGGGTGGGCGGCCAGCGTTATACAGTGCCGCTTCTGGCAATCAAGGAGTCTTTCAGGCCCACGCCCCGGGATATCACCGTACCCCCTGACGGGCAGGAAGTAGTCCGCATTCACGGAGAATTGCTCCCTGTTGTCCGCCTGCATAGACTTTACAAGGTTCATGCCGACCACACTCAGTTACACCACGGGATAATGGTAGCCGTAGATTATCAGACAAAAGGGGTCTGTTTATTTGTAGATGAAGTGCTGGGCCAGCAGCAGACCGTTATTAAAAGACTTTCAGATTATTACGTTGAAGATGCCCGTGGAGTGTCAGGCTGCACCATCCTTGGAGACGGCGAGGTAAGCCTGATTCTTGACATAAAGGGCCTTATTGAAATGGCGGGTAATTAACGCCTGAACGGAAACTCAAAAAAAACGAAGTAAGGGACGGGGACGAAATAATTTCCCCGTCCCTTACAATAGATTACGCTAATTTTTCAAAATGATGAGTATTTACATAAAGAGGGAGGGGGATTAATGGCAGCGGTCAAAGAGAACGAAGTTGTGCTTGATGACTATGACGAGGATGACGAGGATACCCAGAAGGACAAGTTTTTGACCTTCCAGGTGGGCAACGAAGAATTCGGTATCTCGATCCGTCATGTAACAGAGATCATCGGCCTGCAGAAGATTACGGATGTGCCCGACATGCCCGATTTTATCAAGGGGGTGATCAACCTGCGGGGCAAGGTGATCCCGGTTATGGACGTGCGCAGCCGGTTCAAGCTGGAATCGCGCGAATACGACGACCGCACCTGCATAGTAGTGGTCAACATCAAAGACAAATCAGTCGGACTGGTAGTGGACCGGGTAAGCGAAGTGGCCGACATCCCGGAATCCCAGATTGAGCCGCCCGCACAGATCGGCTCGGGCACGGCCAGCCGCTATATCCAGGGGATGGGCAAGATAGGCGAAGAGGTCAAAATCCTGCTTGATGTGGACAGATTGCTTTATGAGGATGAACTGGAAAGTATCAGCCAAGCGGCCCAGTAGATCGAGTTGTCATTCAATCGACTACCTTTGATAACAAAAAATATAGGGGTAAACAAAAAAATGTTTAAGAACATGAAATTGGGGACAATGGCGATTGCCGGCTTTTCTTTTGTTATAGTGTTGACAGTCATTGTAGCTTATATCGGCTATAGTGGTCTGTTGAGTGTAGAAGACAGGGTGCACAAGGCCGATGATGTAAATCGAATGGTTAAGGAAATGCTTGGCACGCGGCAGCAGGAAAAGAATTTTATTATTCGCGGAGGCAAGGAATACATAAACAATACTGAAAAGCATATTGCAGATTTCAAAAAACAGGCAAATGAGACCAAAACCAAGTTCAAGGACCCGGTCAATAAGAAGCAGATGGACGATGTGCTTGCAGCGGTCGGCGATTACGAGGCCGCCTTTTCCAACCATGTCTCCTGGGACAAGGATATAACCGGTTTAGTGGAGGTGTGGGGAGAAGTCGGCCGGGAGCTTGTCGCTTATATAGGAAGTGTCGGCAAAGACGTAATAGAACCCGGTGTGCAGGCGGCCCTGGCCTCTGGAAACCAGGAGACTATACGTGCATATGATAAAATCAAGGTCTTGTTTAATGAGGTTATAATGCGGGACTTCCTGCTGCTCAGGGTCAGCTCGCTATATTATCTTAAGGACAAAACACAGAAGCGGTGGGATACTCTCCAGCAAACGGCGGGAACTCTGCACGAAAGCATGGCTGATTGGATGCAATTAGTCAAAAACCATGAAAACAGCGACTTAGGGGAAGCCGGCCGTGGCGCTGTTGCGGTGCTTGACCGGTATCTTGCTACAGGGATGGATTACAAAAACCTGTATGATCAAAAGGACGGGATTAATCAAGACATGGTGACGGCAGGTCGGTTTGTTCTTAAAATATGCGAAGAAGCCCGCGCCGACCAGAAGGCAAAGATGGAAAGCGAGATGGCGACAGACAATATGCTGATGATCGTCACTGCCATACTGGCCATACTTCTTGGCATTGGATGCGCCCTTTGGATAGCCAGATCGATATCACAGGGAATATTAAAAATTGTCAATAATATTCGACAACTTGCTGACGATATTCTTAATGGAAAGCTTGATTCCAGAGCCGACGTCGAAGCGGTAGGAGTTGACTTTAAAGCTGTTCCCTCCGGCTTAAACAATGTTCTGGATGCGGTGATTGAACCGTTGAACATGATGGCCGAGCATGTGGAAAAAATCAGCAAGGGCGACATCCCTGAGAAAATTACCGCCGATTACAAGGGCGATTTTAATAAGATCAAGAACAACCTGAACATACTAATTGATGCGGAAAATGATGTAACCGGGATCGCTCAGGCGATCGCGGTCGGAAACCTGGATGTAAAAGCTGAAAAACGGTCGGACCGGGATGAGCTTATGAATGCCTTATCCGGGATGATCGACGCGATCAACGCCCTGGCGGCCGAGGTGGCTATGCTGGAGCAAGCCGGGGTTGAAGGCAGGCTTGACATACGGGGAGACGCAGCGAAATTCGGCGGTGATTTCGGCAAAGTCGTGCAGGGAATAAACAACACGCTCGATGCGGTGATCGGGCCGTTGAACATTGCGGCCGAATATATTGACCGGATCAGCAATGGCGACATCCCGGACAAGATCACTGGCGAGTATAAGGGTGATTTCAACGAGATCAAGAACAACCTGAATGAACTGATAGGCGCCCTTGATTCGATTACCGATATTGCGGAAAAAATGGCGGAAGGAGATCTTAGTGTAGATGTTCAGGCAAGGTCGGACAAAGACAGGCTTATGAAAGCAATGGCAAAGATGGTGCTGAACTTAAACAACATCCTTGGGCAGGTGAATGTGGCCGGCGATCAGATTGCCTCCGGTTCTCAGCAGGTGGCGGATTCGAGCCAGTCGCTCTCCCAGGGCGCCACTGAACAGGCAAGCAGCCTTGAAGAGATCACAAGCTCTATGAATGAAATGGGTTCACAGACCAAGCAGAACGCGGAAAACGCCACCCAGGCAAATCAGCTTGCCACCCAGGCCCGGGACGCCGCTGAAAACGGCAACGACCGGATGCAGGAAATGGTCGGGGCCATGGGTGAGATCAACGAATCAAGCCGGAATATCTCAAAGATTATCAAGGTGATTGATGAGATTGCATTCCAGACCAACCTTCTTGCCTTAAACGCGGCGGTTGAAGCCGCGCGCGCAGGCAAACACGGCAAGGGTTTTGCCGTAGTGGCCGAAGAGGTGCGAAACCTTGCAGCAAGAAGCGCGAAAGCCGCAAAAGAGACAGCGGAGTTGATCGAGGGGTCGGTCAAAAAAGTAGAGGGTGGTACGGAGATTGCCAACAAGACAGCCGAAGCATTAAAAGAAATCGTTGAAGGTATAGGCAAGGTAACAGACCTGGTTGGTGAGATTGCCGCCGCCTCAAACGAGCAGGCTCAGGGGATTGCCCAGGTCAACCAGGGGCTTGGCCAGATAGACCAGGTGACCCAGCAGAACACAGCCAATGCGGAAGAAAGCTCATCCGCGTCTGAAGAACTTTCCAGCCAGGCCGTACAGCTTAGAGAAATGCTGTCCAGATTCAAGCTGACCCATGGGCACACGGGCGGTCAATCCGGCAGCCATGCGTTATTGCCGGACGCACACTGGGATACGGCAGAGACACAGCCGCAGGCAACCGCCGGAGGAAACAGTGATTGGGGCGGCAACAAACCGCCTGCCCAGGCTGCCATAGCTGACCAGGGCCAACCCTCCATTGCACTTGATGACAGTGAGTTTGGGAAGTATTAAAAGGTTGAAGGCTGAAGGTGGCCTTATACCTTTAACCTTATACCTTCAACCTAACCCAGAGGCACTGGTTCAGTTTAATTGGGAAGCTTTACACTGTGAAATCAACATGTTATCATGTATGGTAGTAGGCGTTTATTCCAAGTAGTTTTTCAGCGCTATGCAACCCATCACAGAAAAAAGGGTGCA
>JAYEGR010000030.1:0-5218 GCA_034659175.1 Thermodesulfobacteriota bacterium
TTCTTGACTTGTGTCCTCAGGCAGATCAAACCGTTCTGAATAAATTCCAAGCGCTTCTGAAGCTTTCTCCTTTGCGCCTACATAGACCTGAGACGCAGGATCGGCCCCTACCAGTATGGTCACCAGGCCCGGCACGACATTATGCTTTTCCTTAAGTTCCGCGATTTCCGTCCTTAGTTCCTCGCGAATTGATTTTGCAGTCTCTGTTCCGCTGATAATTTCGGCACTCATTCGTTTTCTCCTTAAAATGAAGATATTACTAAAATTGGTAAAGGGCTAACCGTTTGTTTGGTTACCTTGCCCCCGTGATCAGTTTTGATAATTGCTTGTGACAATTCAAATACAAAATCCTCAATCATTTAGTTCTTTCGCATATGCTGGTTCGCCAGATTTACGATGATTTCATTTGCCTGCTGCAGACGATTTACAATGGTCATGAAAAGGTGTTTGCCTACTTCAGGATATTTTTCAATGACCTCCATCAGCTTATCGCCGGGGTAACGCTTGATTGTGGAACGTCCTTTTGAAATAATGGTTGCTGAACGGGCCTCGCCGGAAATTGCGGACATCTCGCCGAAATATTCATCAGGCTGAACAATATCTGCAATCTTTTTTCCGTCCCGGATCACCAGCAGGGCCCCGCGAATAAGTTTAAAAAAATCCTTGTCCGTATTGTTCTGCCGGATGATGACATCGCCGTCCTCATAATCTTCCACATCCGGGTTAACCAGATAGGCGGGCAGACTTTCTTCGGTTATTACCGTCTTTTTCAGCACCTCTGCAGTACTTGTTATTCCTTCACGCGCTTTTTGAAGGGCAGCTATTCTCAGTGTCTTCATGCCTTCCTGCATGGCGATCTTTCGCAACTGGTCTTCAGGAACACTTGCATTAATAGCTTTAGCGACCTCATCCGTGACTTCCATAAGTTCAAAAAAGCCGACCCGCCCCTTATAACCACCGCCCCTACAAACAGTGCATCCTTGCGGCTCATATAACTGAAGACCATCGATTTCTTCTTCCAGAAATCCCATGGTTACGAGTTCATCCTTGTTTTTTTCGCGCATGGGGGTCTTACATTTATTGCACAGCCTTCTTCCAAGACGCTGTGACTGAACCATAGTGACGGAAGAAGCAATCATAAACGGCGGGATCCCGATATCAACCAGACGGCCGATGGTTGCAGGACAGTCATTGGTGTGAAGTGTTGAAAGGACAAGATGGCCTGTCATTGCCGCCTTGATTGCAATCTCAGCGGTCTCTATGTCACGAATCTCACCAACCATGATGATATCAGGGTCCTGCCTTAAAAATGCCTTGAGTGCCGCGGAAAATGTCATGCCCACTTCACTGACAACGTTGACCTGGTTGATTCCCTTAAAGTTAAACTCGACCGGATCCTCCGCGGTCAAAATCTTGGTGCTTTCGCTGTTCAGGGAATTTAAGACTGAATAAAGGGTGACTGTCTTACCGCTGCCGGTGGGGCCGGTGACCAGAAGCAGGCCCTGGGGCCGGGCAATACAGCGCTGTAAGGCGGCATAAGTATCTTTTTCGAATCCGAGTTTAGTGAGATCAACGTTTAGCGAACTTTTGTCCAGTATACGAAGAACCACGCTTTCCCCAAAAAGCGTTGGAAGAGAAGAGACGCGAAAATCGACTACTTTTTTTCTGCCTATCCGCATTTTGATCCTGCCGTCCTGGGGGACTCTCCGCTCGGTAATGTCCAAATTGGCAAGGATCTTCAGTCTTGAGATCAGTCCGTTCTTAATGGTCAGCGGCAGATTCATTGACTTATACAGAGAACCATCCAGTCGATAACGGACCTGAAGCGACTTTTCATAAGGTTCAATATGAATATCGCTGACCCCATCCATTACAGCCTTAATCAAAATGCCGTTGACCAGCTTAATAATAGGCGCGTCCGAGGCGACAAACTGATCAGCGAAGTCGTCATTTTCAATCGTCTCTATCTCAAAACTCTCGGCAGCCTCTGATGCCAGGGCTCCGAAGTCATCAATCCGGACAACTTCCTCTTCCTCGACCTCCTCAACCTGTTCCTCACCGCCAAAGGATTTATATTCCTCGTCACTGATTTTGTAATGAGTTCTATATGCCTCGATTATTTCCTTTTCCGTAGAAACACAGACCGAAAGTCCTCTTTTGACAACTGTCTGGATCTCCTCGACCAGAGCCCCGTCCGTGGGTTCCGTCATGGTTACCTGGAGGGTCTTTCCAACGATGCGCAAAGGAAATGCCATGCATTTCCTGGCAATTTCATAAGGCAGGAGTTCTAATGCCTCATGACTTGGCGGATCTTTCGAAATTATAACTGCCGGGTAATTATGAAGACGGCTTAAAAGATTCAGGATCGTGTCTTCATCGATAAACCCGAGCCGGACCAGAATGCTTCCAAGTCTGCCTTTATTCTTCTTCTGATAATCAAGCGCGGTATTCAACTGGGTTGGGGTGATGTAGCCTTCCTTACGCAGCAAGTCACCGATTCTCATTTTACCGGCGCCGGACTGATCCTTGACCGTGGCAGAGAGACTTGATTTTTTTTTTGCAGAAGCCGTGTTAGCCATTTTTTCGTAGGGGCGATCCTTGTGATCGCCCTAATCAGGGCGATCACAAGGATCGCCCCTACGTTGTGCTGATAGTCTCTAACCTATTAATAAAATTGGGCAAAAAGCCGGTGAACGTTTATATTAAAACAGGCCTTTGACCTTACCGGTTTCAACATCCACGTCAATCCGGCGATAGGCTGGATCAGAGGCTGTTCCAGGCATAAGACTGATTGCGCCGGCAACCGGAACCACAAAACCGGCGCCCTTGTACGTTAGAATGTCGCGGATAGGCAGGGTCCATCCCTTGGGCACTCCCTTTAAAGTCGGATCATGGCTCAGGCTCAGATGAGTCTTGACCATGCAGGTGCCCATTTCTTTAAGGTCAGGATCACTTTCCATGCGTTTGAGCTTGACTTTAGCCTCTGGTGAATAGCTTACTCCGTCAGCGCCGTAGACCTCTTTTGCGATTAGTTCAATTCGTTTGCTCAAAGGGGTGTCTAATTCATAAAGAAACTTGAATTCATTGGGTTCATTGCATGCATCAACCACTGCATCGGCAAACTCAAGCGCGCCATCGCCGCCGTGTTCCCAATGCCTGGAAAGGGCCACGCGCGCGCCGGCCTGCTCGGAGAGACGGCGGACCGCTGCGATCTCATCATCCGTGTCCGTGTAAAACGCATTGATGCAGACAACCGGGTTTATGCCGGCCTTTTTTACGGTCGCGATATGATGAATCAGGTTTGCGCATCCTTGTTCCACCCAGCCCACGTTTTCAGATCCGTATTCTTCCGGCATTGGTTTGCCTGGAACCGGAATCGGCGCCCCGCCGTGGCACTTTAAGGCCCGAATGGTGGCAACTACAACCGCACAGTTTGGTTTTAATCCGCTGAAACGGCATTTTAAATTCCAGAATTTTTCAAATCCGATATCAGCGCCGAATCCACTCTCAGTCACATTGTAGTCAGCCAGTTTCAGGGCGACCCTGTCCGCAATTACCGAGGACTGACCAATGGCGATATTGGCAAACGGACCTGCGTGAACCATAACCGGCTGACCCTCAAGAGTCTGCATGAGATTCGGATTAAGCGCCTCCACCATCCAGGCAGTCATTGCGCCGTCAACTTCTAGGTCCGCGGTGGTAATCGGTTCTTCCCTTTTATTGTAAGCAACAACAATCCTGCCCATACGCTCGCGCATATCCTTAAGATCGTTTGCAACGGCCAGGATGGCCATGATCTCGGAACTCACCGCGATTGCGAATTTGGACTGCATGGTCATACCGTCCATTTTTCCTCCCAGGCCAATGGTAATATTTCTTAAAGCCTGGGCGCAGTAGTCCATGATCCAGCCCATTTCGACTTTTTTGGGATGGATGTCCAGCCGCTTCAGATTACGTTTTGCTAATATTTCGTCCGTATAATTAGACTCATGCTGCATCCTGGATGTGACCGCAACCATTGCCAGGTTATGGGCGTTCATGATGGCATTGATGTCGCCGGTAAGACCGAGAGAGAATGGTGTCAGGGGAATACACTGGGCGAGTCCGCCTCCGGCCGCGCTTCCCTTGATGTTCATTGTAGGTCCGCCCGAGGGCTGCCGGATTGCGCCGATAACGCTTTTACCCCTCTTGCCTAGCCCCTGGACAAGTCCCATGGCGCACGTACTCTTGCCTTCTCCAAGGGGCGTGGGGGTAATGGCCGTGACATCGATGTATTTTCCATCCGGTTTGTCTTTTAAACGATCAAGTATTGCCCGGTAATCGAGTTTGGCCACATAATGGCCATGCGGCAGAAGCTCTTCCTTTTTAAGTCCGAGCGTCTCTCCCAGTTCGTAAACCGTTTTCATGCGTGATTCGGCCTCTTCGGCTATTTCCCAATCCTGGTATTGGGTCGGATCCAGAGTCATAAGATTCCTCCTTGGTTTATTTTTTTACAATTTGGGATTTTATCTGACAAACGTAAATATTCGGCTTGATGCCGTATAAAATAGCTAAAATCACCAAATTGTAAATGTTTGGCATCGCTTCACAGGGAGGTGAGCAGGCTGATCAGCTATACATCGGTATGCTGGGCAGCCTGATCGCCTTCCTGTGGAGCGATGGCGAATATTTACTGACAAACTCACAAATGTTAAGTAAAATTAGATTATTACATAAGGCTTAGGAGTTTTATCAACGCCTTAAAATCCCGCCATATTTTTTTTATCACTTTTTTTGCTTAAGCATAACCTAAAAACAAAGACTTTGGCAACCTCATCACCATTTTTAATTAATATTTGAACGAAAATTCATGGTTCCGACCGGTCATTGCAAGGAATGAGGAACGAACAACTAAGCTTTTGGCAGGTGGGACTTAAGGGATGTGGAAATAAATAACTTACCCATCTCCCATCCCATGCTACGGGAATCCCAAGGCTCCGAGCTTAGGGTCTGGAAAGAAATAACTTGGCTTTTCCGTTTCCGAACTGTATCACACCTTTAGTCGGTTTGACATCCCCGAAATCCTCACCGTAGCCCTGCTACGCTTGCGGTTTCGTGAATACCAAACCGACTAAATCTGCAACACATTTCGGATAGGAATTACCCAAATTATTTTTTTCCAGACCCTTATTTCGGCACGAGGAGCGTTTTGTTCGGCTATTCCGGGTTCATTTTTTCG
>JAYEGR010000030.1:5318-17280 GCA_034659175.1 Thermodesulfobacteriota bacterium
CATTTTTTCGACTTCTTCCTCTGTTAATCCAGTCATGTATGCAATCGTTTTTGTATCCATATCGCCTCCGGATATAAGGTTGATTGCTATTTTTTTAGCTCTTCTCTTTTCTCCCTTTTTTATACCTATTGTAAAGGATGATTCAACCATACTTGCTTGATAATGAAGATCATCTTGATATCTCTCATAAGCTATACGTTCTTGTTCGGGTAATTTTAGGATGTCTAATTCTTGCTTGGCTTTTTTTAGACCTTTTGCTTTAAAATCTTCCTTAATTTCTTCATTTTTAAGGAAGTATATCCACTCATCCAGTGTATCTTTTGCTATATTGTCAAAATTATTCACTTTTACAAGGTAGTATTCTGGAAAAATTTCGAAAATTTGATTTTTTTTATAAAGCTCTTGCTGGTCTTCGGAAAGTTGCAAAAGGTCTTGGTGGTGTAGTCCTTTAAATGTTGTTGACCCATGATAAACATAATCTTCCCCTTGGCCTAAATCAAAATATAATATGTTTACTGAGATTACTTTAACAATTTCAGAATATGGATCACTTTCGTGAAGATGTTCTGTTATTACTTTTGATGTGCCGAATAGAATTCTTTGAAGATAATCAAATTCTCGTTCAAATTGAACTTCAATAATGATTATTTCGTTCTTTTGATTTTTAACCTTTAGATCAACACGATTAAATTTATCTCGTAACTCTTCTTTGTTGCTCTCACTTTCAAGTATTTCTAAGATATGAATATTGTCTTTTAAAAGTTCACTAAGGAAACCTTCTAAAATTTCAAAATTCGCCTTGCTTCTCAAGAGCTTTTTCATAGCCCAATCAAAGCTAACCAATCTCCTCTTTGACATTGTTTTGCCTCTATATTTTTCAGTATTTGAATATACAAAATTACTTTATTGTGATAATGCCATTCAATTACTGAGAAATCAAGAACAAGAGAATTTTACCGTAATATTATTTTCGGAAAGCCCAACATCAGGGCTCAGCCGCGCCGCGAGACGCCTCTGAGCTTGAATTTCCATTACTTACTTCTGGTGTCGCGAACGGATTGCGGCGTCGGTTGCAGCCCTTGATTTTGTAATTTTTAATTGCACAGGTGAAAAAAATGCTTGACAAGGAGAATGGCCGGGAGTATTTTATTAGAAAATTCTAATTGTATTAGTTGTTTTAAACAAATTTGAGCTTATGACAAAGCTGAAAGATCAATAACCTCCGTGATGGAAGACTATTTGGAGGAATACCGGTTCCACGGGAAGAAACTGGAAAAATGCATGGAGTGTACTGAACAGTTTTCGAGCAATCTAAAGCAACATATTGGTTTTTTAAAAAGCGTTTCCTAAACTAAAGGGTAACTATTCGGCTTGATGCCGAAAAATAGCTATAACCACCAGATTGTAAATGTTTGACAGCGCTTCACGGGGAGGTGAGCAGGCTGATCAGCAGATAAGCGCAGACTTCGATACTTAGGTATGCTGGGCAGCCTGATCGCCTTCCTGTGGAGTGCTGCCAAACATTTACACTAAAGGAAAACATAGTTTTAAGCCTGGCCGCACCAGGCGATTTTTTTTGTGGAATGAATTAGAGATTGAAAACATGGTTAGGATCTGCTAAAATTATGAATGGTATAGATAAAAAAGACCTGATTAACGCCGTTAACGAGAGCGTCAAAGGGCTGCATCAGGGAATAGATATGCATCGCTGTCTGGTGGCGTCCATACTGGAACAAAGGGTTGATTATCGCAAATTACAGACGCTTTTTAATTTTTGTTCTTCACGTTCACGTGAAGAACAATTGAAAGAGGCTATTAAAGAGGCCGTCGAAGTCCTGGAGGAAAGCAGAAAGGCATTTAAATCCAAGAGGCTTGAGGTGTTACGCAAAAAGCTCACCTTTGTGTTAATAAACGGCGAATAAAGTAATTCCGGAATGTCTTACGGTTTCCGTGCCTTTACGAGGCATGGAAAAAGTGAAGGCGCGACTTGATATTGAAAATCCATCGAGTCGCGTCTTTTTTTATTTGGTTGCAAAAAAGTAGAAAACACTCTGTCGTGTAAGCGTTTACCAGCGCTGCAGATGTACCCTGAAGAGCATAAATGCGTGATTCAAGGCAAGGCCCGGATTATAGCACCTACCTCCCGCTATGCCGGAAACTCTGAGAGCATGCAGGTAAGCGAGTCTGCGAGACTCCGGATGCAGTGCTGGTGAACGCTTACAGGGCAAGGGATTTGCGATCCGGCAGGGCTTATGCCGCCCTGTGATCGGTTACAAATAATCTCTCCGTTTCTGATGTGAATATAGTCTTGATCGTAAGCTCTAACCTGCTTCCCGTTAAAAGCATATGCGAATAACATTTTCTGAAATCAGTTAAAACTTACTCTTGATCAAATAGATGGCGTTGAGCCTGACCGCACCGTGTGATTTTTTTTGCAATATGAATTAGATATTTAGAACATGATTAGCATAGGCTAACTAGTGGGTACAAATAAAAAAAAGTTGATCAGCGAGATTTACAAACGTTTTTTGGTTTGGCCGTTATAAGGGCTCGGCAAGCCGGCAAATCCTTAAAAAAAGGAGGTAAATATCTATGCAGAACGCACTTTTTTTAAAAACAGATACGATTCAAAATGGCGTGGCCGACACATCGCGAATGGATGATCTAGACCTTGGGAAACAGTCCCGTCTGAGATTTTGGGAAATTGACCGTTTTTTTAAGTGTCCGGTCCCCGGTATGTGTCTTACCAGTTCCGAACAAAAGCATCTGCTCAAAAAAGCGAGCATTTCATTTAAAAAAAAAGTCTTTTTGAAATTCATGAGACTCTGGTAGCGAGTTCGGATAGCGAAAACCCCTTGTCGCGAAAGGTTGACAATCTGCTCAACCGCAAATTCAACCACGAGACTGCGTCTTTGTTCGGCCTTGGGGAAAAGGAATTTAAACGGCATTTGAGAACCTGTTTCAAAACCGGCGAATTTGGCGGCGCTCTATGGGCCGCAGCTACAAGACCGGATTTATCAATCGAATGCAGGAGTGAAATTTTTGGCCTTGTTCATATGGCTATGCATTCGCACGCAATAAAGAGCGGGAAATATAAAAAAAAGCTGGCCTGTGAACAGGAAAAAAACAGTGAAATGTGCCGAAAAGCCGGGAAAGAGGTCAGGGCAAGCAGGGCGCTCCGGAAAGATAATGCAAAACTGATGCAGGAACGTGAGGAATTGCACGCCGAATTGACCTTTGCAGCAAGGGAAAACACGAGACTTGAAAATGAAATTGCCGGGTCAACGGATCGACACCTTGTTGCCGGGTTTAAACAGGAAAATGATCGTCTCAAAGCAGACCTGAACGCGCTGTCAGGAAAAGTGAAAGAAAATAACAAACAAACAGCCTTTCTCAAGGAGCAGAACAAAAGACTGTCCGCGGAACTGGACAGTCAGAAGAAATCGAGCGCTCGTTTTAAAAAGGAAACACAAGTAATTATCAGGGATTTTTTCGATATGAACCGATGTGACGCGAGCTGCCCGGCATTTGATCTTTGTAAAAAGCGTATTTTGCTCGTCGGCGGCATGACCCGGATGGAATCGCTTTACCGGCAGCTCATTGAAAAGGGCGGAGGCATATTTGAATACCATGATGGTTATATGCAACGAGGCGTAAAACGGCTTGAAAACAGTCTCAGGCGTGCGGATGTAGTGCTCTGTCCGGTCAATTGCAACAGCCACGCGGCATGTTCCCTGGTAAAAAATCTGGGGAAAAAGCACAATAAGCCTGTTCATATGCTGGCCGGCGCCGGTTTGAGCGCAGTCTTCCGGTCGATCTGGGGAAACGGGACAGTTGCTCCGCAGGCAGTTGACGGACTATCTGAAGGGATCGAGGGTGGTCCAACAAAATTGAACGTAAAAGTTAACGGGTGTTTGTCAAAAAATGGTATTTCCGGGCGGACGTCCTTGGCTGTCGGCAGTTAACAAAAAAACGAGCCTGCGAGACTCTGGATGCGGCGCCTATGAACGATTACCAAAAAATTATTAAACAGGGAGCAAAATGATGAGTTGCGAATCGAAACGAATATTAAAAGTGTGGTCTCGTGATTCCATTCTAAACCTCAAACTGAAGGGGTGCGGTCTGCTTAATTGCCGGTCCCGGTTGGGAGCCTCGGCCGTGAGTGAAGAAATTCGAAGAATACTCATCGAAAAGTCCGGCAAGAGTGGGAATCCAGACCAGGGAAACTCTGTATAGAAACCGACCCGAAAAACATAATAATAAGAGGGTATTATGAACCAGATTGCACAAATGGAGATTAGTGATCAGATAATCAAACCACTTAACGATAACGGCATCAACGATAATCCGCTTAAGTATCACAGGGTTGAGGTTACAGATGACCAGGTACTGGAAAAGGAAATCAATCTTAGCATGTTTACCCATGACATAAAGGCGGCGCTGGTCAGCCTTAATGGTTTGACACGACTATTGTGCAAAAAATGCAGCAAGTTAACTGAAAAACAAAAACGTTTCCTTGAAGTTATCGGTGATGAGGTCAGCAGATTAGATGCGTTGATACTTGATTTTCTTGAGTGTGCAAAAAAACAATTCGAGCCTCTCCGCCTTAATAAAAAAACAACAGAAATAGATCAAGAGTTGCAAGCCGTAATCGATGTTTATCGCTACAACACCAGCAGACAGGGTATTCATATAGAATATAAAAACAACAACATCCTTTCTCCGGTGCTTGCGGACTCCAATAAATTGCGTAGGGTTTTTATAAATTTGCTTGATAACGCGGTGAAATACTCAAAAAAGGGAGATAGGATCAAAATTGCCACTGTTGAAAGAGATGACGAGGTAGTGATCAAATTTATTGATCAGGGCGCCGGCATTTCATCCAAGGATCTTCCGCATATCTTTACCCCGTTTATGCGGTGCCGGACAGAGTCTGAGGTAGAAGGTTTCGGTCTGGGATTGGCAAGCGTAAAGGCAGTTATTAGAGCGCATAAAGGGCGCATCCTTGTTGAGAGCAAAAAAGGGTGCGGATCGATTTTTTGCATTGTTCTGCCAAAGTCATAGGTCACGCTTTAATTCGTCCGAGTCCCTAAAGTCCTCACCGAGGCTGATGTCTTTAGGGCCGGCAATTCCTTTTCACAGAAAACCAATCGCCTACTACTGACCTTTTTTATGTACGGTAAGCTGAGGAAAAGGGATTTCCCAGTCTTTTCCAGTTCCATTTGGGCCAGTTGTAACTTGCTGTTTATCATCTCTGCTATATTCTTCCATTCCGGTTGAAGTTCCCGGAGATGTTTCTTTAACTTCTTATCTGTGGTCTGAGAGAGAAGTGCGTTGATATTCTTACCGGCATCACAGGCAACCGGAGCAAGTTTTCCGTAATAGCTTAGCTCTTCTTTAAGCTTTGTTTTATGTCTGGCCCTGACAGTCAAACGCTTTATTTCCTGTAACCCCGGCTTTATCAGGGAGGTAATTTCTTGTTTATAGTCAAAGGCTTCCGGTTTTTTTTCTGCAAACAGCTCTACATCAATACCTGTGGCAATTCGTTTAAAATCATTCACCGAGTCTGTGAGTTGCTTGTCCAGCTTTTGTAATTCTTCCTGGAGTTCTTTTTTTTCACTTTCCGACGAACTTTTTTTAAACTGCTGTTTTTTTTCTGCAATTCTCTTTACCATACCTGCTTTTAATTCAAGAAGGGAACTGAGCATTGACAAGGTGTTGTCCTGTTTTGCTGCGCTTTCTTCCAGGGCAGCGCAAGTCTCCTCCTGTGCTGATTGAACCTGAACAGGAGAAAAAAGAATGAACAGGGTGAGCAGCGGAACAAAAAAATGATACATAAAATTTCCCTATAAGTGGTCACAATTCATTTGAATATTTTTTTAAGGTACTAAAACGGCTCGGTTTCTGCGGTCAAGAGTAGCAGAGGTTATGCCTTCCTTTTCCTTTTCCTCTTCTTCCTCTTCAGCTTTCCCCTCTTTTTCCCCTGAATTCCTCTCTTGGCCTTGTTTTCAACCTCTTGGCGAAACATGGCATAGTGTCGTTTAACTCTCTCTATGTAAGTAGTATCTTGGAGCAGCACATTTCTAAATAAATCCAGGAGGGTTTTTCGGGGTTTTCTCCTCTCTTGGCGCAAAATTCAAGATAATCTTCAACAGAATCATGAAATGCTTTCCGCAATTCTTCAACGGTTTCACCCTCAAAAGTAATTACGTCTCGCAAATTAATGATTTTTCCGTGAAAAATATTAGCCTCGTCATCAAATTCAATTTTTGCAAAATATCCTTTATATTCCATTATGTTTTCACCCCCGCTTCCTGCAGGAATCTACGGACTGATTTTACGGCACCCTTGTTGGTAACACGCTTTGGATGCGGTCTATGAAACGGCTACCCACTTAAGGCGGGATACTTTTCTTAAAATGATTGTTTGGTTTTTGAAAGTCAAAGCATTTTTTAGTAGATATTTTTATCACTTGAATATATGCTCTGTCAGGAAATTATTCCTAACAGGAGGATTCAAGTGACACCAAAACCTACTATCACCTGAGGACGAGGAGAAACGGTGGTAACGAGAGAAATGTGGCCATGCAAGGATTAATTAATCCGTCCCAAAATGATCGTCATCCGCTCCTGACCCTTTTTCGATACTTTCAAGCGTTTCCCAGCGGAGGTAGTCTGCTTCGATTTTATCTTCCACTTCTGCGAGATGTGCTTTGACCATTGCGATCTTCTCTTTTCCTTTTTTGTAAAACATGGGATCGGACATGATCGCGTACAGTTCCTTTTGTTCAGCTTCAAAGGAGTCGATCTTAAGGGGCAGCTCTTTAAGTTCCAGCTTTTCCTTAAACCCGAGCCTGCGCTCCTTCGGGCGCATGGTTTCAGATCCGTGTTTATTGCAAGGCTTTTTTGCCGGCAGACGTTCCTGTCCGGGCTGCGGTCTTTGAATCAGCCAGTCATCGTAACCACCGGCATATTCATTCACCCGGCCTTGTCCCTCAAAGACCAGTGTGCTTGTAACCACATTGTTTAAAAAAGCCCGATCATGGCTTACAAGTAAAAGGGTACCCTGGTACTCGAAAAGAAGTTTTTCTAAAAATTCCAGGGTTTCCGCATCAAGGTCGTTAGTGGGCTCATCCAGCACAAGAACGTTGGCCGGCCTTGTAAAAAGCTTTGCCAGAAGCAACCTGTTTTTTTCTCCCCCGGAAAGAACATGCACCGGTGTACGGCATCTTTCCGATGAAAAGAGAAAATCCTGAAGATAACTTATCACATGGCGTTTTTGACCGTTAAAAATGATAAAATCGTTTGCTTCGCTGATATTCTCCTGCACGGTTTTATGTGTATCCAGTTGCGCCCTGAGCTGGTCGGAATAGGCTACCTGAAGATGGACGCCGTGGCGGACACGCCCTTTGTGCGGAGTAATTTTTTTTAAAAGGATTTTTAACAGGGTTGTTTTACCCACGCCGTTGGGGCCGATGATACCTACCTTGTCCCCACGCATGATTACAGTTGCAAAATCCCGGATAACAGGGGTTGCGCCACGCAGGAAACTGATATTCTTTGCTTCGACAACAAGCTTTCCGGTCCTTTCCGCTTCCTGAACCCGCATTCTGACATTACCGTTCTGCTTGCGGCGCGCCCGAAAAGCCTCCCGCATTTTTTTCAGGGCCTTGACACGCCCTTCATTCCTGGTTCTACGGGCCTTGATACCCTGCCTGACCCAGGTTTCCTCCTTTAAAAGTTTTTTGTCAAACACCCTGTTTCGGCTTTCTTCGGCTTCAAAAGCAGCACATCTTCGTCCCAAATAGGTTTCATAATCGCAATTATAAGAAACAAGGCGACCCCGATCCAGCTCCATGATCCGGTTGGCGATCTTTTTCAAAAAAGCACGGTCATGAGTAATAAAGAGCAGGGTTGTTACATTGCGCAGAATAAATTCCTCCATCCATATGATGGAGTCAATGTCAAGATGGTTGGTAGGCTCGTCCAGCAGAAGAATATCCGGCTGCCGGGCCAGGGCACGTGCAAAAAGCGTGCGTCGTTTCATGCCGGCTGAAAGGTCAGTGAATTTTTTTTCAGTGTCAAGCCGGGTCCTGGATAGAATGCTTTCGACCTGCCTTAAAAGTTCCCACCCACCGCCTGAGTTCAACCTGTTTTGCAGTTCATCCCGTCTTTTTATAAGTTCGGGGGTATTTACAGTCTCAAGCTGTCTGCATATCCTGTTATGCTCGGCCAGCGCCCTACCCTTTTGCCCCAGACCTTCGGCAACTACATCAAAAATCGTGCCATCGAATCCCGCAAGCACATCCTGTTCCAGCACAGCCACTGTGGCGCCCTGCCGGCACCAGACATCACCGCTGTCAGGAAGCATTTCGCAGTTCAGAAGTTTCAAAAGGGTGGACTTGCCCACGCCGTTGCGCCCCAGCAGGCAGACACGTTCCCCTTTTGCGACCTGAAATGTTACATTTTCAAGCAGCGGAGAATCACCAAATCCCCAGCATACATCCCGCATACCGATCAGCGCCACGAATCAATCCCCCTGGCCGGACACCCATTACACTGTTCCATCTTCAATCAATTAACCTCTCGTGTTTTAAAAAACTCTATCTCCGGCCACTTTTCGATGTAATAGCTGAGCTGCCATTCACTGGTTGTCAGAAAGGAGAGGCAGCCTTCAGCATCCATAGCCATGTTGGCTATATATTTTTTCTCAAATTCAGCCATTTTTTTGCGATGATCATCACACCTGACCCAGCGTGCCACATTAAAATTCACAGGTTCATATACGGCATCCACACCATATTCCGCCTTAAGACGGGCCATGGTCACATCAAACTGGAGGACACCAACCGCCCCCAGAATATAGTCTTTTCCCAGGTGAACCAGTAGAAGAATATCAATCCACCAACATCCTGCCAGGGTAATAGCTGGTTTGGAAATGGATTTGGAGCGCCCGCTTACGCACCCAAATATTCTAAGGCGGGTAGATACCCGCAACCCAAATTTTTAAAAATTGCTTTGTCCAGTAAATCCGTGTCACCTCGCTTTCAGCTTATGTCAGCGGGGTGCGCCAAAAAATTTCTTGTTTTTTTTGACAGGGTTTTAGGAGTAAGGTACTAAGGGCTATCTTTCTGATGGCACTATTCTAAAATTTTATTTCATCCAAAGAAGATTTAATTTTTTTCTCATGGGATTTAAATTTATACTTTTTTGCAATTTCCAAAGCCAGCATCAGGTATTTCAGCGCGTTGTCGGCGTCTCCTTTATCTCTGTAAATGAGGCCGATGTTGCCTAGGTCACTAGCTTCTCCCTGTTTGTAGCCTATTTCCTTGTCTATTTCCAAAGCCTGCATGTGGTATTTCAGCGCGTTGTCGGCGTCTCCTTTAACTCTGTAAATGATGCCGATGTTGCCTAGGTCACTAGCTTCTCCCTGTTTGTAGCCGATTTCCTTATGGATTTCCAAAGCCTGCATGTGGTATTTCAGCGCGTTGTCGGCGTCTCCTTTATCGCTGTAAATGAGGCCGATGTTGCCTAGGTCACTAGCTTCTCCCTGTTTGTAGCCGATTTCCTTATGGATTTCCAAAGCCTGCATGTGGTATTTCAGCGCGTTGTCGGCGTCTCCTTTATCTCTGTAAATGAGGCCGATGTTGCTTAAGGCAGCAGCTTGATAGAATTTGTCATTTGATTTGGTGGAAAAATTTAAAAGTTTGTGAGAATAGTCAAGGGCAATGTCTGCTTCACTTTTTTGATATGCTTCATCAATAATAGAAAAAATTTTTTCAAGAATAATGTTTGTTTTCTTATTATTTGCTGACAGATAGGTGTCCAGCTCTTTAATAAGCGTTGAAAGTTTTCTATTATCCGTATCAATTCTTTCATAACGGTATTTATGGTCAAAAAAGAACCTTGAATAATTACTGAAAGAAAAAAAATCATATGCACTGGTTTGAAGATATCTCATCAAATCATGACTGAGAATAAAAACAAGTTTCAGATTATATTCCGGGATATAATCCCGATATAAAAGAAGGCCTGAATTTATTTTTAATTTCCCTGCATCTGTTAGTTTTTGATCATACAATTTTATAATAATATATTTGTCCAGAGAAATATTGCTGCCGGAATCTACGATTTCCGGCAAAATCAATTCTGTTTTGGGTGTATGGAAAAAATAAGCATCCCCTTTAAGGCACATTGAAATATATTGACTGAATGCATCCCCAAGTTCAACAGAGTCTGCACCGATAATGACCAGACAGGAAGAGTTTTTTCGCAATTCAAGAGTGAGGGGGAGTTGTTTCAGGGCCACCCGGTCTTTTGCTGTGAGGAATTCATCAAGGATCATGGAGAGGAGGTCCCTGATTTTTTGGAATAAACTTCTACACTTTCTTTGATGACAGGGTTGACCTCATACCAGGGATGGCCGTTGAAATAGGCAAAAATTGAATTGTCCAGAACCGAATCAATAAAATCCTTTTGCATGGCTTCATCCTCTGGCTCCTTGTTTTGGTCCAGAATATATTTTAAAACTTTGACTCGTTTCATAACCGCCAGGGAGGGCAGTTCCGCCAGTTCTTCAACAGCGCTTTTCACATCAATTTCAGAGAGCCTGGTATCATTTGTATCTTCACTCTCCAGGCTGATGGCGTTCCGGGCGGCTTTCTGCATGATATCCACCAGAAATCTTAAATTACCGCCACTAAAGTCCACAGCTTTTTCAACAGCATTCGTATCAACAAGATCTTTTTTTTCAAGCCTGTTGAATATGACTGTCGCAAGGGTTTTCCTGTTTTTGGCGGCTATATCTTTGTCGCAAGCCTTATAGGGATTTTCGGAAATACGGATGCTGAACTTTGATGCGTCCTGATACATGGCATACTGGGTGGCAAGATAAACCGGAAAGGTAATAATTTTGATACATTTGATCTTTTGAAACACATCAATATTGTCTATAAAGAGTTCAATGGTCTGATCCTGTTTCCTGATTTTCTCAAGATCATCAATAATGATCAACAGGTTTTTCCCGGAGTTTTGCTGTTCTTTATAAGCAGCGATAATGTTGTTTACTTTCTCAATCAATTCAAGCTTATCAAGCGTAAATATCTCTCTTATGATTTTCCTGTTTGATTTTTCAATTTTAAATTTGGCAAAAAATCCGGAATCAAAACTGATCAGGCTCCAAAAAGAAAATTTGGCACGAAGAGATAGATCCCCGCCTCCCTGGTCTGCATTCAGGCTGATTTTTTCTATCTGTTTTTCAAGTTTCCCAAGTTTTTTTTCTTTCAACTCCTCAAGTTCTTTCAGAAATTTCTTTTCAAGCTCTGGATTACCCTTAATAATGGTATAGCCGACCATCAGTATGATATCAATGATATCAATATCATCCAGCTTGAAAACATCTCTTCCGTTCAGATATTTAACGTCATATTTTTTGCAGATTGTCGTATCGGGAAGAAAATTGAGTGCCGTGCTTTTCCCGTTGCCAGACTGGCCGGTAACAAAAAATGATTTATCCGGTATTAAATTCAATACCAGGTCTTTTCTCAGGTTTAAAAGATCCTGATGATAAATATCAACGTAAAATTCTTTATTATCCTGACTTAATGGATTGTGTGTATCAAATACATGGTGAGCCTCTTCAATGGTTGTTGCTTTCTTTAACTTCATTTTTAGTTCACCCTGATAATTTTTTTGTCAGTTTTTTCGACCTGTGCGGTTAGCTGTCAGCGGCCTTCTGAATATGCCCTTAATCTAACCATACGAAAATGCTGATATTTTTTTCTAAAAGGAAGGGAATTTAACAAATTTTTTATATTTTCTTCCCATATTCTTCTAACTAGTTGAAATCCCGGCACTTTACATTCGACAAGAAGCATAAATCATGCCAGTAAATGCCGTATTTACATATGGTCACATTTACTACAATTTTTTGCCCAATTTTATTAACAGGTTAGAGACTATCA
>JAYEGR010000031.1:0-17273 GCA_034659175.1 Thermodesulfobacteriota bacterium
GATTGCTGAAAGCGCAGACAGCGCTGCAGTGTTTTAAAATGCCCCCCATGGCATAAAGCGCATTCTGTGAAACACCGGCGTACTTTTTGCCTGCAAAGGTAGGCTTGCCGCCTTTCCAGATGCTTATGTGGGTGTGCATGCCGGAACCGTTGTCCTCAAACAGCGGTTTGGGCATGAAGGTGACGGTCTTGTTGTGACAGGTTGCCACATTTTTCAAAATGTACTTGAACCACATGAGCTTGGTCGCCCATCCGGAGCAGAGGCTTAAAGCGCATATCGATCTCGGCCTGGCCCGCAGTGGCAACCTCGTGGTGCCGGCATTCCACGTCAATTCCCAAGTCTTCCAGAAGCAGAAGCATTTCAGTCCGCATGTCCTGGAATTTATCCATGGGCGGGACAGGGAAATAGCCTTCCTTATGCTCCTTTTTTGATAGAATCAGCGCTCGGTGACAGTAAAAACATCAGAAATTTTCTGATTATAATGGATTTGGGGGAGTCTGTATAACTATGTGAATTTACATAGAATATTTTCAAGGCCATTTAGGGTTCCGATTTTGCTTCACATTTCGTGACTTTTTGCTCAACTTGTTGATATTATATGCTTTCTGCATCAACAAGATAATGGTTGATATTTCAAATCGATATGAGAAACGGGCCTGATTATCCGTATAAAAAGCCTCCTCCCCCAAATCCGTTATAATCAGGATTTATATAAATACAAAATATTCTTTTTTGTTTTTCGCCGACAAGTACCCGTGTGTAAATTTCCGTTGTGGCCGTTGAAAAGTGGTCCATAAGGTCGGCCATGCCACCCATCACCCATCGCCTCCCCAAATTCCCTCATGTTAATTTAACCAAAATCTAACTTTATAATCACTCAGTCTTAATAAACCTGCATCATAATAGCAGGTACTAGAATGTTGGAATTTTTGGGCTTGGTTCCGACATCGGCCATGCCGTCATTTTCGCGCAGGCGGGAATCCACAAGACAATTGTGCTTTCTTTCAATCTAAAAAAACGGCCGAAGTTAAAACCAACCCCTGAACTTTTATTGAGGGGAGGTGATGCTTGTAATTAAGGAAGCAAAACAGAGAGGAATTCATAATATGCATTAAACAATAAAGGGGCGTGTAGAAATATGAAGAAAATTATTTTTATCGTATTTGCAGTAACGAGTTTGTTGATAACTTCTATCAGTACTCAGTCATGGGCTGGGGAAGTTGATATTTTGGTCAATAAGCTGGTTGAAAAAGGGATTCTTTCTGATTCAGAAGCCATACTGCTTTTGAATGAAATGCAGAAAGAAGGCGTTAAACAAGAAGTCGTAATTAAGGAAGTGGCCACAGAGGCCGCAAAAGAAGAAGTCAAGACCAGCATGATCAAGCTCCCAAAGTGGACTGAGAAAATAGATTTGTATGGAGACCTGAGGCTCAGGCACGATACTCAGTGGAGAAACGAAAAAAAATCGGGTAAGGACAGAGACAAATATCATCGTAACCGTGAACGTTATCGTCTCCGTTTGGGTATGACGGCAAAAACAACAGAGACTACGGAAGTCGGGGTCAGGCTGGCTTCCGGATCAGGCTATCAAAACACTACGAACCAGAGTTTTGATGGACATGCAAGAGGTAAGCAGATCTGGATCGACAAGGCCTACGCGTCCTGGAAGCCCTTGGATTCTATTAAAATTATAGGTGGAAAGCATAAGAATCCCCTTTTTACAACGCCGCTCGTGTGGGACCCTGATGTCAATCCGGAGGGGGTCTCTGAATGTTTTAAATTTGATATCACTGACAGGTTCGGGCTTTTTGCAAACCTGGGGCAGTATTTTATCGAGGAGTTGAAGATTAAGGACAGCAACAGTGATCCTACTCTGCTTGCATTTCAATTAGGCACTTCAATCAAGCCGGCCGACACGATGAAGCTTGAGTTTGGAGTGACCTATTATGAATTCATGAATATGGATAAGCTTGAGTGGGAAACGGAGGATGATACATTTGTAGGATACAATGACAAACATGGCCAGCAAATGATATTCGATAGTGACGGGGACCTGCTTAACGAATGGGGATGCTGGGAACTGGGCGCAAAACTGAAGGTAAAGGATGTCCTGCCCGTACCATTTTCCATATTCGCAAGCTATATTGTCAATGCAGATGCCGATATCGATGAACTCATACGTAAGGGTGATGATAAGTACGGCGATCCTGCAATACTGGAGGAATATGGAAGTGATGATCGCGATACAGGCTGGCTTGTCGGGCTGTCATTGGGGAAAAAGAAGAAAAAGGGAGACTGGTATGCAAAGTATTTTTACCAGGAGTTGGAAGATTACGCCTTTCCCGCTGTGTTCGTTGACTCGGATTTCCATGGTGGAGGAACTAATAACAAGGGACACTATATTCAGGGCCGGTATTGCCTGATGGATAATATTCAAGTCAGGGCCACCGGTTTCTCTACTGAGCGTGAGGATGAGAGCAAGGATGGTCAAAAGGATGAAGACCGTATCCAGTTAGACGTGGTTTTTGCTTTCTAAACTTTCCAGCCGGCTGCGCTGAAGGTTTTTTTTGAAACAAAGGTAGAAGGCTGAATTGTAAGAATTTAATATGTAAAAAAAATGCCTCGGGATGTTCGTCATTCCGAGGCATTTTTTTTGAGTTTTTGGTATGTAAGGCAGAGCCTTTGGGAACGAGGGGAAAATATCCAGGAGTGCTAGAACTGTTCGTGACGAATTATTTCGCCTTCAACCATGTATACAACATCTTCGGCAATATTAGTGGCATGATCTGCAACACGTTCCAGATGGCGTGATATAAGCAGGAGGTTTATCAGGTAGCCGATATGGTCGGGGTGTTGCGCCATTGCTTTCTTGATTTTGTCATAGGCTGTTCTCTTTATTTTGTCCACTTCATCATCAAGCGGGAGAATTGAGAAAGCAAGATCAATATCTAAATTAACAAAGGCTTCAAGACTTTTTTTGAGCATATTTTCGGTTTTTTTTGCCATTACAGAGTAATCAAAAATATAATCATAATCTTCCTGTTTTGTGATTATCTCAAGGCGTTGAGCTATATTTTTAGCCTCGTCTCCAATCCTTTCCAGATCGTTATTTATTTTGATTACACCGACCAGAAATCTCAAATCAACTGCTACAGGCTGGTAAAGGGCCATTACCTTAAGGCACTCTTCTTCCAATTCAACTTCCATTTCATCTATTTTATGGTCGTTTACTATAATACTTTTTGCAAGCTCGGAATCGTTGGTAACAACCGCCTGTATCGCCCGGAGAAACCGTTCCTCAACCATTTCCCCCAGGCAAAGCAACCTTTTTTTAATCTTTCTCAATTCTACATGAAAATGTTTATTCATGGTTTTGCTTCCTTTATTTATTTCCACATCCCTTAAATGGATTACGTCAGTAATCCGCGATAAATTTTAAAAAACACACTAGCCAAAGCGACCGGTCACATAATCCTGAGTTTTCATGCTCTTAGGCTTGGTAAAAATTATGTCTGTTTTGCCATATTCAATTATTCTGCCTATGTACATAAAAGCGGTATTATCTGAAACTCGTGCAGCCTGCTGCATATTATGGGTTACAATAATGATCGTGTATTTCCCTCTAAGTTCTTTGATCAAATCTTCTATTTTTATTGTGGCCATGGGGTCAAGGGCTGAACAGGGCTCATCCATGAGAAGCACTTCAGGGTCGGCTGCTATAGCCCGCGCGATGCAAAGCCGTTGCTGTTGTCCTCCTGAAAGCCGGAGGGCGCTATCATTAAGTCGATCCTTAACTTCGCCCCAGAGAGCTGTGCGTTTTAATGAACGTTCGCAGGTTTCGGACAGAACGTTTTTGCCGCGGATTCCATCTATTTTGAGTGGATAAGTCACGTTGTCAGCTATGGACATGGGGAATGGGTTTGGTTTCTGAAACACCATGCCCATCTGTTTTCTCAGATTGATCACATCCGTGTCCCTGTCAAATATGTTTTTTCCTTCAAACCTTATTTTTCCATTTATAGAAATATTATCTATAAGGTCATTCATACGGTTCAAGGATTTCAACAGGGTCGATTTTCCGCATCCTGATGGTCCGATTATTGCGGTGACAAGTCCTTTTTCCACATCCATAGTTGTATCAAAAAGGGCCTGACTTTTTCCATAAAATAAAGAGAAAGTATCAATATTAATTACCGCGCCTTGCTCTCCTTTCTGCGGATGATAGATTGTTTCAATCTCTTTATTCTCTATGTCGGATGGTTTAATAATCATTAAAGATTCCTACTGGCCTGCCGAATATTTCTTTTTCATTCGGCTTCTAATGTGGATGGCAAATGCATTCATCAGTCCAATCAGCGATATCAAAAGCAGTGTGGTCACAAACACCATGGGTTTTCCTGCCTCGGCGTTTCTGGATTGAAAGCCCACGTCAAAGATGTGAAACCCGAGGTGCATAAAGCTCCTTTCAGGGTGAATAAACGGAAAAATTGTGTCAACAGGCAGCTCCGGGGCAAGTTTGACAACTCCCACCAGCATAAGCGGGGCCACTTCACCGGCGCCTCTTGCCATTGCGAGAATCAAGCCTGTCATAATGCCGGGCAGTGCATTCGGAAGAACAATATTTTTAATGGTCTGCCACTTGGAGGCGCCGCATGCCAGGGATCCCTCACGCAGACTTTGAGGTACTGCCGCAAGCGCCTCTTCTGTTGCCACGATTACAACTGGCAGGGTTAAAAGGGCCAATGTCAGCGCTGCCCATAGAATTCCGCCTGTGCCGTAAACCGGATTCGGCAGGTATTCGGGAAAGAATATCCGGTCTACGGTTGTTCCTACGCAATAGGCAAAAAAACCAAGGCCGAACGCGCCGTAGACTATTGAGGGCACACCGGCCAGATTGTTGACACATACACGCACCATGGAAACGAGTTTTCCCTGTTTGGCATACTCCTTAAGAAACAACGAGGCCATTACCCCTAACGGAGCAACAATAATCACCATCAGAAGAGTCATGGCAAATGTGCCGAAGATGGCCGGCATGACACCGCCCTCGATATTCGCCTCTCTTGGTTCGGCAGTGAGGAATTCAATCCATCTGGAAATGTATATGCCTGCTTTTTGGGAAAGAGTGAGATTGTTGGCCGGGTAGAATCGTATGATATCGGAGATGTTGACCCTTTTTTCTATTCCGGATATATCTTTTAATACCACGGAATATTCCGCATCTTTTTTTATGAGTATTTCTATTTTATCTGCTATTTCACTATAGTTTTCCTCAAGTTTTTTTCTTTTGGCCGAAAAAGAATCAAGCGTTGTTTTATACCGGGCGCTGTCTTTGCCATGATCAAGTTCAACCCGTTTCAAAGAGAGCCGCAGATTGTCCAACTCGTGATTTATTGATCCCATTTCTTTTTTTTTAAGATCTTCCAGTATGTTCCGTCTTGCCTGGGCTGCTTTATGTTCCTTTTTAAGTTGACTGAGTCTTTCCCATGAAAAGGAAAAAGTTTCATGGTTTAAATTCAATTCATGAATATATCCTATAAATGGGCCCCATTCAGTACGCTCAATGTAGAAAATGTCTTTTGGTTCTGATATTTGTTTTATATCTTGTTCATCCACCCATCTGAAGTCTTTATTGTATAAGTCGAAATTGCCGGTCTTATAAAGTGTTCGCCTTGCTGAGCAAGTATCTTTCCGAGATGTTTCCAGCGTCTGGTCCTGACTTATTTTTTCACGTCTGAACGGTTCGCCCGCAATGACTTTGTTATCAGTAAGGGTCACCCGGTGTACAGGACCCGGATAAAATGTTTTCAATCCATTCACAAGTATAAGTAGCAAAAAGGCCGCAATCATTATCAAGCCGATTATTAAGGCGCCGCCCATTGACCAGAGATATTTTTCTCCTTTTGAATCAAGGTTTATCCCCTTGCTTCCGGTAAAGACATTCCCTGGAGGTTTTTGTGTTAGTTTTAAAGAATTCATATTTAAAGCATGGCGGTCTGTTTTCGGTATTTAAGCCTTACAAGTTCCGCAATTGTGTTGATTACAAATGTTATGGCAAAAAGAACCAGTCCTGCCAGAAAAAGTACCCGGTAGAGTGTTCCTTCTTTTACCGCTTCAGGCAATTCCACGGCTATTGTCGCAGAAAGGGCTCTAAGTCCGTTAAATATGTTCCAGTCCAACAGGGGAGTGTTGCCGGCAGCCATCACAACGATCATTGTTTCGCCTACCGCCCGTCCCATTCCAATCATTATTGCCGAGAATATTCCACTGGCCGCCGTGGGCATTATAATCCAGATTGCCGTCTGCCATGGAGTGGCGCCGCATCCAAGGCTGGCTGCCCGTAAATGATTGGGCACCGCGGTAAGCGCATCTTCCGCAATAGTGTAAATGATCGGTATTACCGCAAAGCCCATTGCAAAACCTACAACAAGGGTGTTTCTTTGAACATAGGATCCCAGTATTCCGTTTCTTGCATCAAATCCCAGGGTATCTGCAATCCATGCTATACCAAAAGAAATAAATGACGCTATTATGGCAATAAAGAGTAATTTTACAATATCGAAAATCGCAGCCTGAACCTGGGTGAATCCTGAAGTGAGTCCAGCTAAGAAATTCCTCAAATATACGGACATGAATAATGACGTAAATGTCATTGAAAAAGGCATGGCCATCAAAAACAGTAAACCTCTGCCATCTCCGATATCGTGATTAACCCATGCTTTGAAATTTCCTGAAAAAAATAACTGCTCAAACAGGTGGCCAAAATTTTCGGTTGCAAAAAGCGCTGCAACAACGGTTAAAGCCATTAGCATAATTTTGGGCGTCCCATCCAGTTGCAGAGCGATATGCTGAGGAAGCAACTGCCATAGCAGCGAGCCGATGACAAGAAATACCGGAACCACGACAAAGGCAACAAGCACCGCGGCTATCCATGTTTCAACTAAAGGGGCAAGTATCAGGGCTGCAATAAAGCCAAGTACGACTGATGGGATAGACGCCATCAGTTCCATAGTCGGCTTAACAATGTTTTTTGTCTTGACGCCCAGGAATTCCGATGTGTAGATTGCTCCCAGTATTGCAATGGGGACAGCGAATAAGAGAGAGTAAAAGGCTGCTTTTACAGAACCGAAAATAAGAGGGATGAGTGACAGCTTGGGTTCGTAATCATCTGACCCGGCAGACGACTGCCATGTATAGGTGGGCCCGGGATAGCCTTCGTACCAGACTTTTTTGAAAAGGGTTGAAAAGGTAATTTCAGGGTGCGGCGCCAAAAATTCTTTTAAAATAACATTTCCGTTATCACAGATTGTAAGAAATCCATCCACTCTAGGTGTAAGCGCTATGCCTGCGGATTTAATATTTTCACCAATAGAAAAATCAAGTAGTGTTTTTTCGCTTGTTGCGTGAATTACACTTGCTTCCCCGTTTTTTCGAGCAACGGCAAAACTCTTGCCTCTCTGTACAGGTGTGAATTCGATCGCGGGTGATCGACCGATATTATATGAACGGGCCTTAACAAGACTTTTCCCGTCCAAAGTTTTTCCGGTATCATTGTGTGTGAGAAAATAGATATCAAGAGAAGAATCCGTTCCACCAACCACTAAAGATTGCTCTCCGGCAAGAAATCCAATAATAGTTAATTGATTGTCACTGGATAGTAACCGGGTGGTTTCAGCCAGAAATGGAGATTTAAAGTTATGAGCGTTAAATCTGTACACAGTTCCGTCTTTATCGGCCACAAACGCCATGTCGGCTTTTTCGGTCAAAAGAACGGAATGTACCTTTAGATTATCCGGTAGTTTGGGAAGGGAAATGGTTTTTACCGTAGCGCGCCTTTTTCCGGTAAGCAGATTGACACGCGATTTGATTTTACTGAGAATTATGTTTTGATCTTTATCCGCCGCTGCAAAAACCTGAATTCTTTTCTCTGTTTCCCCTCCAACACGGTAATCAAGCGCAATTATTGCATTGTCACTCGGGCTTACCTTTACCGGGTCTTGGGTTATTATTTTAAAGGTAACCTTTCGATATTGGTTCCCAGGGATCTGCGAGAAGACCGACAGGCCGTCGGTGCTGTCACGTTTATCCAGTTTTTTTAGATTTTGAGGAAGATTTTCCAGAGCAATTACTTGAGATTCGAATTCTACCTGTGCCGTTCTTACAGTTCCGTCAGCAAATCCGAATGCAATGTGATTCTGGTCAATGGAGCCGCCAAAACTGGAAATTTTATCCTTAAAACTCAGTATCGGCGGACAAAGCGGCATTCCTGTTTTTGCATGGAAAATTTTTACCAAACCATTTTTCAGCAGGATGCACGCCATTGTTTTGTTGTCATCCAGCCCCATTGTAAGAATTTCGCTGTCAGGCCTGGTTACGGAATAATTATGCGTATCGGTCTCTATGCCTCCGACAAACAATGGGTATGTCTCTTTCACAAGAAACACCATAATGCCAAGCACAACAAATATAACCAAAATACCTCCAATGGTTATGATTCTGTCGGCAAGTCTGTCCGCCAGGATCACGAAACGACTGGTTGTTTTTTTCCGCCCTGGTGTCGCAGATTGCGGCGATGAAGTGATATTTTTTTCCATGTCAATATAGTACCCTGTGACAAGGTTCCACGTTCAGGGTTCAGAGGTCAGGGTTGAATAAAGAAAAATTCCGATCAAATAAACCCTTGAACCTTTGAACCTTGAACCCGGAACCTGTGACAGTGTCACGATGAATTAATAAACTCCCAGACTATTCAGATCCTCGGCGGCAATGGCTTTTGATACCGGATAATACCCATCCTTGATCACAATCTTCTGACCACCACTGGAAAATACATATTTTAAGAATTCCCTGCGAAGCGGATCGAGTTCCTTAATAGGATTCTTGTTTATATATACATACAAAAACCTTGCCAAAGGGTAATCCCCGCTGTATGCGTTTGCCGCATTGGCCTCATAAGCGTCTTCCCCCTGTTCAACAGCAAGGGGAACCGTATTCACATCTGCGGTTTTGTATCCGACACCGGAGTATCCCATTCCATACTTATCCTTAGCCACGCCCTGAACTACGGCTGAAGAACCGGGTTGCTCGTTTACCGAATCCTTATAGTCTCCCTTGGAGAGAACAACCTTCTTAAAGTACCCGTATGTCCCTGATGCGGAATTTCTGCCATATAGGGAAATCGGCTTATTGGCCCACTCTCCTCCAAGTCCCAAATCTCCCCATGTTTTTATGTCATGCGCGTATCCGCCTTTTCTGTTTTTTGAGAAAATTGCATCAAGCTGCTGCATGGTAAGAGATTTGACAGGGTTGTCTTTGTGGATGAATATGGCCAGAGCGTCTACGGCTACCCGTACCTTGAGCGGTTTGTAGCCGAATTTTTTTTCAAAGGCATCAACCTCTTTTGGTTTCATTTTTCTTGACATGGGTCCGAACTGTGCAGTGCCTTCAATAAGCGCAGGGGGCGCTGTAGATGAACCTTTGCCTTCAATTTCAACCTTGACCCCAGGATAAATTGACCGAAATCCTTCAGACCATAGAGTCATGAGATTGTTTAACGTGTCCGATCCGATCGATTTCACTTTTCCGGATATTCCGCTGACATTTTTGTACGCCTCAAGTTTTGGATCGACTTCCAGGCTTGATACATTTACAGAAAAACCTGCAAACGCTGTAAACGCAACAACTCCAACAATTGCACTACGTAATTTTCTATTAATTTGCCTCATGCTTTCCTCCTTTATGATAATTGGTAAACGTTGACTGCAGAGCCCGCAGAGAGATTATTTTTGAGCGAACCCTAAGTGGGAAAATTCTGCTTTGGACGCCCTGATTTTTGAGGAGCATTGTAAAAGAGAATTGTTAGGAAATGGTTACAAACAAGTTATTTTCTCGTTAGGAATGGAAAAGCGGCGGAGCAGATGTGGCATCGAGGAACGAAACCCAACGTCAACCTTGAATAATTCTCATGTCCAATTTTTCTTACTAAATTATTAAGGGATGTGGGAATAAAATTCATGATTTCAGCAGGTTACATCCTCCCAGGTCTGCTGTTGCGCTGTCAACTTGACTTGAAGTTTGGATTATGCTACAATAGGTTTAGATTGCCATATTTTTAGTAATCGTTCACAGATGCCCCATATGTGAACGATTACATGCGGAGGAATTTGCTAAACAGGGGGCGCCTCTGAACTGTTACTATTATTAAGTTCAGGTTGATACAACAAGCTTATAAAAAAACTAATAGGAGGAAGATTATGGTAAAATCAATAATTCTAACACCATGTCTTTTGGCTTTGTTGCTTGCCATTCCCGGCCATTCTTTCGCAAAAGTGACTGGAGAATGCGCCAACTGCCATACCATGCACAACAGCCAAAACGGTGCGGTCGTTGAGGCAGACGGCCCATATAGTACGTTATTAACAAACAATTGTGTAGGCTGCCATTCGGGTAGTACACCTACATACTGGTTGGGTACGAGTAAAGTTCCTGTGGTAAATCATACAGGCGGCAGCGCACCTTTAGAATATCTTGCGGGTGGAAACTTTTACTGGGTTGGTACTGGCGAGCCTGGCGCTGATGCTAAAGGACATAATGTTCTTGGTGTGGCAAATCAAGACTTAGCCATTGATGCGTCAGCAACAGAAGGTGCTCCCGGGGGCGTTTTTAATGCTTGTCCGGGCTGCCATCAATCTTTAGCAGTAGAACACACATTAGCTGATTTTGGGAGTGGTTGTCAGGGCTGTCATTTGAGGCCTGCTCATCATGCCGACGATTCAGCAGTTATAGTAGGCGAAACTGGTGGATATTACAGATTCCTATCAGGCCACATGGGAGGTGGTGTTATTGGTATAGAGGATGATGATTGGCAGTTAACCGCTTCTGCCTCTGATCATAATGAGTACCTGGGTGATACAGCATCCGCCTTAAACAACGCAGGAACTATGGCAACTGGAAACAATATGGGCAGCGCAATGTCAGGTTATTGTTGCGGTTGCCATGGTAATTTCCATAACGAGAACACAGAAGCCGATGGTAGTGGTGCATGGATCAGGCATCCGTCTGATGTGGCTATTCCCACTACTGGTGAGTATGGATTTTATAATGTATATGACCCTAACGTTCCTGTAGCAAGACCGGATTTAACTGGTTGGACTGATTCAAGTGGTACGGTAACTCCAGGCACAGATATGGTAATGTGCCTTTCCTGCCATCGTCCTCATGGTAGCCCATACGATGACCTGCTTAGGTGGGACTACAGTGTTATGAATGCGGGCACGACCGGCGCCGGCGCTGGAAATGGTTGTTTTGTATGTCACACTAATAAAGATGGTATTTAAACCTTAACCAATCTGAAACAAGGGATACGCTGTAATGTAATGCAGCGTGTCCCCTATACCATAACAGCAATACAAACTTGGGAAAGAAAATCGAGTGTAGCGAAAAATTTTATGGTATTGTTAATATTGACATTTAAGATTTTTCCCTTAATCTATATCATCCGGGCAACAATTATATGTGGCATTCATATGAGCAACAAAGATGCTGTTTCCTTGAACCCTCGCAAGAATCTTATCGTCACCGCATCCAGGATAGTCCCCAAGGGTTTTCCTCGGAGGACATATCAAGGCAACCACTGTAAATATTCGGCTTGATGCCGGCAAATAGCTGGAGCCACTGTTTGAATATCTTTTAATATAAGCTTGTTGCGTAAAACAAGCCCAATCTTTCCTGCCAAAATCAGCAGGAAAGTCTTCTAAGGCTATGTCTTCGTTACAGCCTGCTGCAAAAACCGCCAGGTCACTTCCATCCACATCCCTATCACCATCAAAATCGCCTTCACATGCCCAGCTTGAGCTAACAATTAAAAAGGGGGGGGTAAATTTTGAAACCAAATGAGATGGTAATAATTATTCCCAATTATAATATTGTTGAAAAATTGGGTGAGAGCCGCCAGACCATTGCTTATAAGGCCTTTCATAAGTTAAATCCTCATCAACCGCTGGTAGTCAAGATTCTGAAAACGGTCTTGCTGTCGAAAAGGCAGAAAAAATACTTTCGGCAAAAAATTGAGCGCCTTAAGGTCTTGCATGATAGTCGCCTTATCACTCCTTTGTCATTTGAGGCGAGAGGGGATGTCTATTTTTTTAGTCAGCCATATTTTGAAGGGATAACCCTTGATAAATGGGCCGAAAAACAAACTGAAATCACCTTGGATGATTTTTTCACTTCTAAAATGGTGGGACGTGACAGAGAGGCTGAAATAATCCTTGAGGAATATAATAAAACGGCTGAAGGTTCTTTTTGTTCTCTATTAATTTCAGGGCTGCCAGGGTTTGGAAAAACCCGCTTGATTCAAGAGCTTCATAAGCCGATCGTAGAGCATATGGGGCTACTTCAGCTCAGGAAAGTTCGATGTATATCAAAAAAACATTCCATACAGCTCCCTTATCCAGAGTCTAAAAAATATGGTAAGGACCTTTTTAACGGAAAGTGATGAAAGGGTCAACATGTGGAGGCAAAGGATTATCAAAGCTGTCGGAGACAACGGCATACTGATCACCGACGTGATCCCGGAACTGGAGATCCTGATCGGCCCTCAGCCCAAGGTAAGATCTCTTCCTCCCGTGGAAGCAAGCAACCGCTTCCATGATGTCTTCAGTAGTTTTTTGACCTCCCTGGCCGGCAGGGAACATCCCCTGGCGTTTTTTATCGACGACCTTCAGTGGGGCGATATGGCCTCCTTTGATTTTCTAACCAATTATCTTTTCCCTGCCGACCGCCTGTACTGCACCGCCTCGGCAACATGCTCGGATTTTATTGATTCACTTGCTGCGAGATCTGCTATGGTGCGGGCGATTTTCAGTATCCTGTGATAGGCCCTGGCTGACAGACCCAGGCTGTTTACAGCGTCTTCAAGCAGAAGGCCCGAAGAATGGTCGAGAATACAATATTTTTTGAGGTCCTTTGGCCTCATCCTGCCATTGCTCTTATATTTCCTACGCCGTTTAAACCGTTCTCTTTGAATAAGAACCGCCTTAACTACACGTTTCCTGATTTCCTCGGATGATTCCGCCTCAGTCTGGTCTGAAATCTTTTTAAATGGAACTGCAGGGACCTCAAGATGCAGGTCTATCCGGTCCAGAAGCGGTCCTGAAATACGGCTTTCATAGCGCTGGATCTGAACCGGTGTACAATTGCAATCGTGTTTCGGGTCCCCCAAAAAACCGCATGGGCAAGGATTCATAGCGGAAATGAGCATAAACTTTGCCGGAAACGTCATTGAAGTTGCTGCACGGGAAATAGTGACAACCCCATCTTCCATCGGCTGACGCATTACTTCCAAAACGTTTTTTTTAAATTCCGGGAGTTCATCCATAAACAGAACTCCGTTATGGGCAAGCGACACCTCGCCGGGTCTGGGGATCTGTCCACCGCCGATAAGACCGGCGTCTGAAATCGTGTGATGAGGAGATCTGAACGATCTTTTGGTAAGAAGCCCTTGATTTCCCGGAAGAAGCCCCATAACACTGTAAATTTTTGTCGTTTCAAGGGCCTCTTCAAACGAAAGGTCCGGCAGAATCGTCGGCAGGCGGCGAGCCAGCATGGTTTTCCCGGAACCGGGCGGGCCTTTCATCAGGACATTGTGGCTTCCGGCCGCCGCGATTTCAAGAGCCCTTTTGACGTGCTCCTGGCCCTTGACTTCGGAAAAGTCCACGTCATGAATCATTTCATCTCTAAATATCCGATCTATATCGATCTCCGTGGGAAGTATATCCTTTATTCCGGCGAGGAATTCAACTGATTGGTGCAGTGTTTCCACGCCGATCACATCGATTCCGTCCACCACGGCCGCCTCAACCGCATTTGCCTGTGGAACAAGTATCCCTTTTAAGCCGGAGTCCCGAGCGGCTATCACCATGGGCAGAATTCCGCGCGTAGGCCTTGCTCCGCCATCAAGGGAAAGCTCGCCGATAGCAGCATATTTATCAAAAAATTTATTTGAGAATATCTTGGCTGCCGCCAGAATCCCAAGCCCGATCGGCATGTCATATCCGGTTCCCGCCTTTTTCATGTCAGCCGGAGCCAGGTTGACCGTAATGCGGCGGTTCGGAAATTTGTACCCGGAGTTCTTGATGGCGGCCTTTACGCGGTCCTTACTCTCCCTGACTGCGATTTCCGGCAGGCCCACAGTGGAAAATGCAGGCAGACCGTCCACAATATCCACCTGTACTTCCACGATCAGACCATCCACACCAACCACTGCGCAGCTCAGAATTTTAGCAAGCATTCAATGCCTCTTTTTAAAATTTGTATCTTGTACATCAAAAAACAGTTGCGCTGAAGTAGATGTCTCTTCCATTTCGTGCAAATTTTTTTTCAGTTGCCAAATAACATTTTTTATTCTGATTATAACAGATTGGGGTGAGGAAAGCCTTTCTTGGTTTTGTAAATGCTTGATGGGTGGCACGGACAAACTTGTTAGTCCGAGAAAAGGGGGCACAAAAAGGGTCATTCTTAACGCGTGATCGTGTGGTTCGTAAAAAAAACAGCTTGCTTTATTATGGATATGGAGTAAAAGGGGATATTCATTGTAGAGTAAGTGGGCAACACATAGAAGTTGTAACTTGTTTAAATATCAGATATCAAAAAAATTTAACATAGTTATGCGTAACGGATTATAGCATCAGAATGTGAAGTTGTTTTTTTGAGCGAGTCCTGATGGTGTGAACGGGCATTTTTGACCTTTACAATTTTTTTGTGTTGCACCTGTAGAGTATTATCTTTTTTTATTATGAGAGACTGCTATATCAAACCGCGCAATCCTCTTGTATAGGATTATGCGGTTTTTTTATTTTCAGCGGTTTCTGGATAATGTTCTTGTTTCTTAAATGGCTCTGATAGAGGGCCGCATAGAAAGGAGTAGTTAGAAGTGAACAAAGGTACTGTAAAATGGTTTAACGCGTCAAAAGGTTTTGGTTTTATTGAGCAGGAAGATGGAGAGGATATTTTTGTCCATTATTCTGCAATTCAAACTGATGGATACAAATCTCTTGACGAAGGTGCATCTGTTAGTTTTGAAGTTGTTGAAGGGCAGAAAGGCCCTGCTGCAGCCAATGTGGTTCAGCTTTAAATAATTTTCAAGATAATATATCGAATGCCCTGCACATTGCAGGGCATTTTTTTTGATCAGCGTAATCGTTCATCGCCCTACGGGCGAGCTAAAGAAGAAACATTATGAATACATTTGCAGATATTGGCATTAATAACGATATCCTTAAGGTGCTGCCATCCTTAGGATTTCAAGAACCAACCCCTGTTCAGGCACAGGTCATTCCATTAATGCTGGAACGACAAGTAGATCTGGTAGGCCTGGCACAAACCGGAACAGGCAAAACAGCAGCGTTCGGCATTCCATTGATTCAGCTTGCAAACACAAAAAGCAGGCAAACGCAAGGGTTGGTTCTGTGTCCCACGCGGGAACTTTGCGTGCAAGTAGCCAAAGATTTGGAATCCTTTTCCCGGCATGTTGAGGGCGTAAGAATATTAGCAGTTTACGGTGGCGCAAGTATTGAGCAGCAGGTTAAAGCCCTGCGTAAAGGTATCCGGATTATTGTTGCAACCCCGGGCCGCTTAAATGACTTGATCAAACGCGGTAAGGTTGACATATCCGGTGTGCGTTATGTAGTGCTTGATGAAGCTGAGGAAATGCTGCAAATGGGTTTTCAGGATGAATTAAACGCCATACTGGCCCGGACTCCCTTGGAAAAAAACACATTGTTGTTTTCGGCAACCATGTCAAAAGAAATTGCAGCTATAGCACGCAAGTATATGTCTGATCCTGTTGAGGTTATAATCGGTAAACGCAATGCAGTCGCGGAAAATGTGCTCCATGAGTATTACATGGTTCATGCCGGGGACCGCTATATTGCCTTGAAACGAATCGTAGACAATTGCCCTAATAATTATTCAATTATTTTTTGCCGTACTCGGCAGGAGACCCATGAAGTAGCTAATAAATTGATTCAGGACGGATACAACGCCGATGCTTTGCATGGAGATTTGTCCCAGGCCCAGCGCGATCAAGTAATGAAAAAATTCCGCTGCAAAAATCTGCAAATACTTGTGGCAACCGATGTTGCTGCTCGTGGGCTGGATGTTAATGATCTGACACATGTGATCAATTACAATCTTCCTGACGATATTGCCGGTTATACCCATAGAAGCGGTCGCACCGGCCGTGCTGGACGTACTGGAACATCGGTTGCTATCGTCCATATGAAGGAACGATTTAAGCTCAGGGAAATTGAGAAAAAAATCAATAAGAAGTTTAAGCAGCGCCGTATTCCGTCAGGATTGGAGATTTGCAAAAAGCAGCTTGTCAGCATGGTTGATGTTGTTACGAAAGTTGAAGTGGACCACGACCGGATTGATCCACTGTATGCAGAAATTTCAGAAAAGCTTGGGTCTCTGGATCGCGAAGAGATTATCAAAAAATTTGTTTCTTTGGAGTTTAATCGGTTCTTGGAATATTACAAAAATGCTCCTGATCTCAATGTAAGTGATGGGGCGAAAAAGCGGAACGGTAAAAGAGAACGACAGGGCAGGGAGTCTGCTGACAATTCAAACCGCAAGCAGAAGTTTACCCGTTTTTTTCTTAATATTGGCCGGCGTGACGGGATTATGCCCCAGGGTTTGATTGGAAAGATTAATGGTGTTACCGGTGTCGGGCGCATTAAAGTCGGAAAGATTGAAATTATGCGGAACACGGCTCTGCTTGAAGCGGATAGCAGATTTACCCCCCAGATACTTGACGCTTTTCAGCATGTTAAAATCAACGGCAAAATAGTTTCCATTGAGGTTGCCAGGGGCAATCACGGCACAAGTCGGCCCAAACATAACGGAATGCGCCACCATAAAGGGCGCAAGTTTAAGGCTGCATAAAGTCTAAGGAGAGTGATAATGAAAATTTATGTTGGACAACTGCCTTACAATGTAAACGAAAGTGAATTAAAAGAACTCTTCTCAAAGTTTGGCGAGCTTGCAAGTGTCAATTTGATCATGGATCGCTATTCAGGAAGATCAAAAGGGTTTGGTTTTATCGACATGCCGAATAATTCAGAAGCAGACACAGCGATAAAAGCCTTGAATAAAAGCATGCTCAAGGGAAGAGAGGTCAAAGTTAACCAGGTGCAGCAACAGCGCCGCAATAAACGTTCAAAGCGTCGCTTTAGAAATTAGTCTGATTTTGAAGGATTATTATTAGCCAAGCATGG
>JAYEGR010000032.1:0-12069 GCA_034659175.1 Thermodesulfobacteriota bacterium
CCATGAACTACAAATCACATTCACTTTTCTATAAAGAAGCAAAGGGTTTTGGGTCGGGTTGATTATTTTGTTAGCTTTTCTTTGTTTCTATAGAAAGTTGCTTTTCCCGCATTTCTTTGCACGCCCCATCCTTTTTCATAAGCTCCTGCAAGCACTTTATCGATAGTCCATGTATCAGCAAAATATGGATCTTTATTCTTATGGAACTGTCGTTCCCAATAATTAGCTTTATCTGAGTCTACCGTAACGCCATGCAAACCTTCGCTATATATATGAAAAAGTAATGCTTGAGCTAATATATGCCCTCTATTGCCTGCCGTTTCATAATGCCTGGCTTCTTCTATGTTTTGCTCTACAGCAATTCCCTCGAAGTACACTAGCCCTAAGATAAGCGATGCCATTAAGTCGTCTTGGGTAATAGCGTCTCTCAGTAATCGAATTGCTTCTTGGTATACTGATTCATCATTGAACTCGAAAAGGTAGATGTTTGCTAAATTTGATTTTGAACTTGCAACATTTTTATTTGCGGCTTTTTTAAACCAACTAGCTGCAGTATCAACATCAATTTTTCTACCTTGGCCATTAAGAAAACAATTACCTAAATTATGCTGAGCGAGAGGATGCCCCATAATTGCTGACTTTTCATAATAGTCACAACCACTTTCTTGATTGACTGCAACACCATTCCCGTAAAAATAGTCATTACCAGTATTAAACATTTGTTCGCGATCTTCACCTGAACAGGACGTCGCAAACAATATTGCACCAAGTGCTAATAGCGCTATATGTAGTTGGGAGACTGTCTGGCTCATTTTCATAAAGCTAACAAGTTGTTAAATAGTTTTCTGTATATCTACTCTAGAAATTGCATGATGACAAAAAAATCAATGAAATTTGCAAAAAAAATTTAAAAAATCATTCTCCGAGCTGTATTTTACGAAAAAAAGTAATGATATGCAGCTATTGGATAATAACGAGAAGGAGTAGCTCAAGAATTCTGCGCTGCGACTGAATAAAATTTCCGCACATATTCTTTTACCATTCGTCGAGCGGAAAACCGGACGCCCATGCCTTTTATTGCATTTTTCATGATTTTTATCCATTCGGTGGGGATACCATCATCTGAAATCCGGTAATAAAGTGGGACCACCTGTTCTTCTAAAATCCTATAGATAGCTTCCGCATCAGCATTGGTCCGGTCTCCTTCTATTGTTTCTCCGCCAAACGCCCAGCCGTTTTTTCCATTAAAACCTTCCAGCCACCAACCGTCCAGAATACTGAGATTCGGCACCCCGTTCAATGCTGCCTTCATGCCGCTGGTCCCACTGGCTTCCATCGGTGGCAAAGGGTTGTTCAGCCATACATCGACCCCATGTACCAAGTATTGGGAAAACTGTTCGCTGTAATCCTCTACAAAAGCTATCCTTCCAAAATATTCAGGATCACGGGATGCATTAACAATCCTTTGGAGAATCATTTTTGCCGGGTCGTCGGCAGGATGCGCTTTACCGGCAAAAATTATCTGAATCGGTTTCCAGCGATCTTTCAACAATTTTTTCAGTCGATCAAAATTCGAAAAAATCAAATCCGCCCTTTTATAGGTGGCAAATCTACGCGCAAAGCCAATGGTCAGAACAGAGGGATCGAGCATAACCCCTCCAGCGAGAACCATGGAAGGATTAATTCGGTCATTACTCCAACGCTGCCGAATACGTTCGCGTATGACAATAAGGAGTTTGGATTTCAGCCAGCAATGGGTCTGCCAAAGTTCCTTATCCGGGATCTCATCGATTAAATCCCAGAGATGGGGATCATCATGATTTTTCAACCATTCATTACCCAGATATTTGTTAAAGAGGAGTTCCATCTTCGGCTCAATCCAGGTGGGGACATGGACACCGTTGGTAATCGAATCGATAGGCGCTCCTTTTTCAGGCGCTTCAAGAAACAGATTTCGCCACATTCGATTAGCCACTTTGCCATGTTTTTTACTGACCGCGTTTTTAAAACCAGACAGCCTGAGAGCAAAGGCTGTCATATTGAAACCCGCGTCTTGTTCATCGGGATGCATTCCCAATTTCAGAAATGTTTCACGATCAAATCCCAACGAGGTCCAGAATGGTTGCAGGTATTTTTCGACCAGATAAAATGGGAAAATATCATGTCCGGCAGGCACGGGTGTATGGGTGGTAAAGATAGTTCTCTCTCTTACTTTCTCCAGAGCTTTTTCCAATGACAAACCATCTGCAAGACGATCTCGTATCCTTTCCAGAAGGGAAAAAGCGGCCTGCCCCTCATTCAGGTGCACAATTGAGTGTTTGATTCCTATTTGTTCCAATACTTCCGCTCCGCCAATACCAAGAACAATTTCCTGCCGAAGACGCTGCTCCAGATCTCCGGTATAAAGCCGGGCCGTAATACCTCTATTCCATGGCTCATTATCGTCAATATCAGTATCCAGTAGAAAAAGAGGAATACCTCCAACACTGACCTGCCAGACTGCAACATATATAGAAGGTTCAATAACAGGTACTTTAACAACAAGGGGTTTGCCATTATCATCAGCTAATCTTAATATGGAAGCAGCCTCACGATCCATACGAAAACTGACACTCTCCTGCCACCCGTCCGCGCTGACCCGTTGACTGACATATCCTTCCGGATACATAAACCCAATTGCAACCAAGGGAATATTCAGATCGCTGCATTCTTTAATAAAGTCGCCGGCTAAAAATCCAAGACCGCCGGCATAAAACGGCAGAGAATGATGCAAACCATATTCCGCGGAAAAATAGGCAACTACAGACTTACCTGATAAACAAGTATCTTTAAGTGTTAAACATTCCTTATCTTCCATATATTTTCTAAACTGAGAAAGGACTATATCATACTGTTTTAGAAAATGAGGATCCCGGCTTGCCGCATCAAGGAACTCAAAAGGCAATTCTTTAATCATTTTATCAGGGTTATGAATACTTTCCTTCCAGATGCGCCGGTGCAAAGTCTTAAAGAGCATTCTGGCCGACGGATGCCAGCTCCACCACAAATTATCGGATATTTCTTTCAGTCCTGATATGCGATCAGGCAACTTAGGGAAATTATTACTAATTGTTTGCATGGGGGACTCCCTCAAGAGGTCTGCGGAATAAAATTAAACGATTGGAATTAAAAAGGAGAATTTCAAGAAACAGTGAATTCCTTTAATAAAGCTTTTCAAATCGTTCCCAGAAGTCTGGGAACGATTTTGCCACGCACTCTTCTCCTGTGATGGTGATTCCTGGAAATACGAGTCCTGCCACTGCAAAACACATTGCAATGCGGTGATCTTTGTAGGTTTCTATTTTTACCTGTTTTTCAGGACAGACCCCGGAGCCCTGGCCGTGAATGATAAGTGAGTCGGGCAATTCCTCGACCTTTACACCAAGTTTTGATAACTCCGTTGCCACCGCGTTTATCCTGTCACATTCCTTGATGCGCAGATGGGAAATATTCTTGATAACGGTTTTTCCTTTTGCCCTGGATGCTACTATAGCCAGCGTCGGCGCAACGTCGGGACAGCTTCCCATATCCACTTCAATCCCTTTAAGTTCGGACGGACCTGAAACCGTAATCCCGCGCGATGAACTCTCTACTTTGCAACCCATCCGGGCAAGGATATCCACCAGTTTCGTATCACCCTGCAGCGATTTGACAGGCACATTGGACACCGTTACCGTCCCGCCCGTTACAGCGGCTGAGGCCCAGAAATAGGATGCGCTCGACGCATCTCCTTCAATATAATATTCCCCGGCCCTGTAAACGCCATGCGGAATCGTAAACCGGGTAAACGTATCATCCGCTGATCCTGTAATGCCGAATGCTTCCATCACCGCCAATGTCATTTCCGCATACGGCCGTGACGGAACCACACCTGCCACTTCCAGTTCCGCGTCTTCCCGTGCATATGGCGCCACGAGCAGGAGCGAAGAAAGGTACTGGCTGCTCTTTCCTTCAGGAAGCAGTGTCTTTCCGCCGGCAAGCCCGGCTGCCTTGATCTCGAGAGGCGGACATCCGGTTTCATTGATGCTTTTAATCACGCATCCCCAACCGGTGAGCGCGTCCATCAACGGCTTTATGGGACGCTCTTCCATCCGCTTTTCGCCGGTTATTCTAAACGTCCCCGTACCCAGGGCCGCCACTGATGTGAGGAAACGGGTTGCGGTTCCGTTGTTTCCTAAAAATATCTCATCCGCGGGCGCTATAATACGACCGCCCTGCCCTTTCACGATCCATGGACCGGAGGAATCGGTTTCCATGCCGCCGGAGATCTCTATTCCCATCATTCTGAGGGCTGTGGAAGTGTAATATGTATCTTCACTTGCAAGCGGTCCATAAAGATAACTCTTACCATCCGCCAGGGCTGCGGCAATGAGCGCCCTCTGGGTAAGACTCTTTGATCCCGGCACATCCATTCTCTTGTCAATTTTTGATATTGGTTTGATTTTTTTCATAATGTTTCACACTTCACTATTCACCTTTCCATTCCTTACTTTAATTCAATTTTTTCCGGTGTTTCACATCCGATAAATCTTGCCTGGTCCACAAAATAATTATCAGTCATACCGGCAATGAAATCACGGACAATTTCCTCGGGTTGATGCGAGCTGAAGTAGCCTTTATCCATGTGATCAAGAAATCTCTTGAAAATGGCCGAATCACGGCGCCCTTTATCAATGTGATCCAGATAGCTCTCGAACAGTGCCCGGAAACAGGCCCTGATTCTATCAAATCCTTTTTTAATGGCCGGATTAAGATAAATCCGTTTAAAATTGAACTCCTTTAATAATTTTAGACTGTGGCCTATGTCAGAGCTGAAACCGACCCTGTCGTCCTCAATCCCGTTTGCGATCAGATCCTCGACCAGAGTGTACACTATGGTTCCGTTTGTGCTTCCTAAAATCTTACGGCATTGGTCCGGAATGTCGTTCCGACTGATCAGACGCAGTTCAATGGCATCTTCAATATCCCTTCCAACGTAACTGACCGAGTCAGCCAGCCGGACGACACAGCCCTCAAGTGTCATTGGAAGCAGTTCAATTTCAGGGGCTTTTGATTTCCGGGCAATATCATGGTCAAGATCGGAAAATGTCTTTCCTCTCTCGGGTTTTAAGAGGACATTTTGATCCTCGCCGTCATGACACAAAATGCCGTCCAGGGTCTGGATCGTAAGATTACACCCCTTGCCTTGCTTTTCAATTAAATCAAGAAACCTGACACTCTGTATATTGTGCTGAAAAGAAGCAAGCCCTTGTTCAACGCAAAGCTCGGAGAGCATCCGTTCACCGTCATGGCCGAAAGGCGGATGGCCGATATCGTGCCCGATCGCAATTGCCTCAAGCAGATCCTCGTTCAGACCGAGAAAGCGGCCCACGGTCCTGGCAATCTTAGAAACCAGTTGCACATGAAGAACCCGATGGGTTATATGATCATTATCCACCAGGGAAAAGACCTGGGTCTTATCAATATAGCGAGTGTAAGCGTGCGAATGAAGGATTCGGTCTCCGTCCAGCGCATAGGTCTGACGGTGGCCTTCGATATCTTCCAGGTTCCTGCGGATTCCGTCCCTGCTGAATGAGGCCAGGGGCGAGAGATTATTCCGCTCCCTTGTATTGAGTATGTCTTTCACCCGGAGTAATTCCTGGTCAAGAGGTGTGTTTTTTCTCATAATATAATCCATAACTGAAATTTGTATGTTTCGCAAAAAATATGATTCCGACAAATTTATTTTTCAAGCAAAGCATAACCTACTTTTCGTATTTTTTCCTTGCCGTCAACCAAAATTTTGATGACAATTAAAAAAAAGAGGATAGATTTAGATATAATTTAAGGAGGGAACAAAATGAAGGTTGATATCACATACTGCGCAAGATGAAACTACCTGCCCAGAGCTTCCAGGTTGGGAGACGAAATCAAGAAACAGTTTGGCGCAGAAGTTGAATATATCGCGGGTTCCGGGGGCGTCCTGGTCGTAAACGTGGATGGCAGGGAGATCTTTTCAAAGGCAAAAAGCGGATATTTCCCAAAAGCGGACGAACTGATCGGATTGATTAATGCACTATGAAAAAATCTGCCGCAACATCGGCTTCCCTGCAACTTCTTAACGACAAGGGAAGCGCCGTCAAGGTATGGGAACTTTCAGGCAAAACCACCTACCGTGTGGGGCGCGGCTCTGCCAATGATATTATACTCGCCTATTCCTGGGTGTCCCGCCAACATGCCATGATCCAGATGGAAGAAAACAGAACCTATAATGCAATCAATCTGGGCAGCGCAAACGGCACTTTTGTCAACGGTAAACAAATCTTCACTCCAATCAGGCTTCGAAACGGTGATCTGCTTGGAATCGGCAAAACAAAGCTGGTCTTCTTTCATGAGGAAATCGAAGTAGCCGATAAAATTGTTGATCCAGGCGACTTGGGTGAAATGACGGTCGCATTCCTCCAAAAAGAAATCGTTACGATCCTGATATGTGATATAAGAAATTTTACCCGGCTATCCGAGGAAATCGGCGATCATCTGATCTCAAAGCTGTTGACCTACTGGACCAATACGGCGGGCGATCTGGTGCGGAAACATGACGGCATTGTGGACAAATTCATAGGCGATGCCGTCATGGCCATGTGGACCGGGGGCCCGAATCTCCGTTACAATATCCGCCAGGCGCTCAAGACAGCCCTTGACATTGAAAACTTCACCCGAATGATAAATCGCAAGGTAATGGAAATCCCATGGGAACTCCGAATCGGGGCTGCCATTAACAGCGGCGAGGCAGTGGTTGGGAACATCGGCGTTGACGGCCGGCGTGATTTCACTGTTGTTGGAGACACGGTGAACGTGGCCTTCCGGCTTGAGGGCATGACCACACAATTTGGACTGGATATTCTTGTGGGCAGTGAAGCTGCCTCCCATCTTAAAAACATTGGAGACTATTTCACCGAAAAAAAGATGTTTCTCAAGGGTAAGGAAACAGAAATAAAGGCATTTGGATGCTCATTTAAGGAGCTTCAAAAATATCTGGGGTGAACGATTACATTCACCTGCCCAAAAGCTGAAGTTTTTAGATAAGGGTTTGCCCTAAGGGATGGGGACGAAATAACTTCCCCATCCCTTATCTGTGCTGAAATGGACGTTTTGTTCTATTTAACTTGTATTGCCCCTCTTAAATCACTTGGCCTGCCATTCGTCCATATAGATCCAAAGCACTGCGCCCAGTTCGACGCCCTTATCCTCGCCTTTGGGATTCTTCAGGGTATAATCAGCATCATTCAAGGCCGCAAAGCCCCACCATCCGGCCCTGGGACAAGCAAAGGCGAAGACTCCGTTCCCATCGGCCTGGATTACCTGGGTAACATGGTAATCACTCGGGGCCTGGAGTTTGCCTTCTTTATTATACAGTTCCACCTCGACCTCGCCATTGGGTACCGGTTTGCCGTTCATTAGCACCTTGCCCACAAAGGTATTTCCCGCATAATTGCCAAAGGGCCTGAGCAGGGGCACGATCTCGGTGGGCAGCCCCATCGGTTCGTCCCATCCCTCATCCGCGCCAAAGGCTGCCACTATGGTCTTGGTATAATGTATGATGGAGACATCCTCGGCCGGCTCCCAATAGGGCACAGGCTCCACGGCGAAATGATAGACACCGGGGCGCTTCACATTGTAAGCGCTTTTCCATGCCGCATGGTCCATGACCTTGGTCTTTTCAAGCGTAGACAGAAGATCGGTCTTGTCGCCGTCTTTGACCACACAGAATTTTTGCGGTTTAACCATTTCCATTCCCGTGCCTTCAAAGGGATGAGAAAAGGAAATAGTGAATTCGACTGTCTTTTTTTCCGGGGTGACGATATTTTCCGATGGAATAACCATCCCGAAGTGAGCCATTGCAACAGAAGAGGTAAAAAACAAACCAGTAGCGCAAAATCCTGCAAAAATCTTATTACTCATAACCTTTCTCCTTTTTTATTATTTACGTCTTTTCGTAAATATTCGGCTTGATGCCGGGAAATAGCTAAAACTACCAAACTGTAAATGTTTGGCAACGCTTCACAGGGAGGTGAGCAGGCTGATCAGCTATACTTAGGTATGCTGGGCAGCCTGATCGCCTTCCTGTGGAGTGTTGCCGAATATTTACGTCTTTTCTCACTTATGTTTTGAGCGAGAGCTGTTTTTCCTGCTTTTGAAATAGGCCGCTATGCCGGCCAATCCCAGGAGATAACCGATGCCGCCCAGGATGTCCGGCAGGGTCGGCTTTTGTTCCCGGCTTTCGATCAGCATGCGTTTAATCGGCGTAATTTTTTTGTCCAGCTCCTCTCCCACGACCCGGCGTAGAAGCTGTTCGTCGATAGTCACGACCTGAGTTGTGATCTTCGGAATGGAGACGGTTTCAGCGCTTTCTTTGCCTGCCGCCTGCTCCATTTCGGCAGGGGGACCTGACTCAACCTCTCCCTCAAGATACTCTTCCGCCGTCAGCAGCCATTCCCCCCGGTGGCCCTCACCGGCATTTATGATAATCTTGAGGTCCGGTTTACCGATTTGAGCCTTGTCCGGGATCGGAAATCGAAACAAACCCTTGTCATCAGTCCGGCCTGTGAGTATGACGCTGCCGTCGACCGCGTCCCGGACAATGATCTCGGCGTTTTGGGCAGCCCGGCCGCCGCTGAAAACAGACTCGGTGATAATTGTGTTCCCCTCGTTATAGGCAAAAATCCTCACCTTGTGGGCATGAACAGATGTGATAAAAAACAAGATAATGAGCAATAGCATGCCACACGAAATCCATGCGGTTCGTTTCATTGCTTCTCCATATTCAAGTTCTCCGGATATCAGTAATACTTTCCTAAAATAGGTGTTACCGTAATGGTTTTCTCCGTTATGGTCAAGGGCAAATCGAGATCTCACACAAATTTTTTCTCGTGGAGGCTTACCGAAAAATATAGTAACCGTTCAGAAGTGCCCTATATATACCCTGAAGGGCATAAACTCCAGCAGGCCGGCGATGTGACACCGCTACGCTGTTATAAAAAACCTATGTGAACCAGACTGATCGCACCCCAAGGGCACTTTCGTTGGGCGCGTGCAGGTAAGCGAACACGCGAGACTCCGGATGGGGTGTCTTCTTGCTTTTTATTCTCATTTCGATATAATGTGATGCATATAAAAAAATCAAGGAGAACAATTATGGTTGCTCGAAAAAAATCAGCAAAAGATAAAGTTTATCAGCTCAAAATTTCCTTAAAAGGTGGTAAGCCGCCAATATGGCGAAGAGTACAAGTCGTTGCCGACACAACGCTTTTTGAATTACATAAGATAATTCAAATTACAATGGGCTGGTGGGATAGTCATCTACATCAATTTATTATTCACGGAGAATATTTTGGTATTCCCTATCAGGACTATTACATAGAAGTAATAAATGAAACAAATATAAGATTATTAGATGTAATTAATGCTGAAAAAGAAAAATTTATATATGAATATGACTTCGGAGATAGTTGGGAACATGTAATTTTAGTTGAAAAAATCCTGTCCAACGATCCAAAAATAAAATACCCTGTTTGCATTAAAGGAAAGCGTGCCTGCCCTCCTGAAGATTGTGGCGGCATTTGGGGATATTATAATTTTTTAGAGATTATCCAAAATCCGGACCACCCTGAGCATAACGAAATGTCGGAGTGGTGGGATGCAGGCGAATTCGATCCGGAAGCATTTGACCTGGATAAAGTTAATATGCGTCTTAAAAGCAACACGTAATAGCCCGTAGGGCATTATGGCCGAACAAACAGGAGCGGTGTTAAATTAAATAATAAAATAAGGAATCCTGAAGTTAAAAGAATTATCGCAAGCATTGAACAGATTCCAACACTGCCCATAGTATCGCAACAGATTATGAAACTGCTGAATGACGAGGATGTTGCGATAAACGAAATCACAGAGGTTATTGAAAAGGACCCTTCCCTGGCGGTAAAGGTGTTGAAAGTTGCGAATTCGCCTTTCTACGGCACAATGAGCAATATCACTTCCATTGATCATGCACTGGCGATTCTTGGATTAAATGAAATCGCGGATCATCTGATTTCGACTTTATCTCTCAGATAGCTCTTTACATCTGATATGGGAACTTCCCTTCTGTGGAAAATCCCGGCAGCCAGCGCGGACTCTACATCAGTTTCTGCAAATACTTCGTAAAAATGCTCTGCGCAGCCTGCGCCGCTTGATGCTATTACAGGGATTGTTACAGCGTTCCCGACAGCATTTACCAGTTCAATATCAAAACCCGAGTTTGTTCCATCTTTATCAATGCAATTTAATAAAATTTCTCCTGCGCCCAGCTTTTCGCAAACCTCGGCAAGTGTTATTGCGTCAAGGTCTCTCCCTTCTCTTCCGCCTTTAATCGTGCATTGATACCAGCAATATCTTTCACCATCAGGTCCTGCAATTTTCGTTTCTATCACATGATGGCCCACATCATCAGGCGATGACACATATACCCTTCTAGGATCAATGGAGATGACCACAGCCTGGGCACCGTATACCATGGATATCTGTTCGATCGAGCTTTTGCCGGTAATTTCGCCTGTCCGCAGATACTCCTCAACAATCAGGACCGCGTCGCTTCCTATGGAAATTTTATCCGCGCCTGACCTGAAATATTCAGCCGCTACCTCCAGGGCAGTGTATTCTCTGCCGTTCTTATCAATATAATCCTTGATGCCTCCGCCTATGGTTAATGGAACAAAGACATTCCTGGAGGTCTGCTCCAGCACTTTAATCATCGGCATATCGGTTAGAGGAAAATCCCTGAAAGCAGTAATATTTAGAAATGTTATCTCATCAGCGCCTTCCTGATAATAGTATCCGGCAAGTTCAACCGGTTTGCCGAGATTTCTCACATCACCGTCTTCACGGACGTTATATTGATCACCCTTTGTAACTACCAGGTCTCCCTGGTCATTTGATCTGACATCAAGGCATGCAATTATTCTCTTGGCCAGCTTTGTTTTATTGGTAACGTTTACGGAGATCGCGGAGGAGGCGGCGGATTTAATAAAATTTTGCAGTACGCGTATTCCGGCGGCCCCGCTTTTTTCAGGGTGAAACTGTGTTGCCGTGATATTTCCCATTTGAATACCGCTGACAAACTCAACGCCATAGTCGGTGGTTGTTAAAATAACCGAGTCCTGTTCCGGCACAACGTAAAACGAATGTACAAAATAAAACTTTTCATCTCCGCGCAACCTGTTAAACAGTCCTGACGCCTTTTTGATATTTATGCCGTTCCAGCCGATATGAGGGACTGAAAGATCAACATTGAACCGTTTTACAAACCCTGGTATCAGACCCAGTCCCCGGACATCAATGGCCTCTTCACTTTTTTCAAACAGCGCATGCAGTCCAAGACATATTCCAAGAAACGGCCGATCCGAGAGTAGATAATCTTTTAATGCATTCAGATAGTTCTTTTGGTTCAGAATCCGCATCATGCTGCCGAAATTGCCGACTCCGGGAAATACCAGCTTTTCCGCTGAAGTTATATCATCGATTTTAGAGACTACTTTTACCTGCTCGCCATGACTTTCCATGGCATTTATAACGCTTCGGACATTGCCGGCCCCATAGTCTAATAATGTTATCATGTTACATAGTTCCTTAATAAATTCGTAAACATTCACTACCGGTAACCGGGCCAACCTACCGGTTTAAACGATTTTCAAACATGAATCGCAGAATGTCGAACAAGGAATAATGAATATCAAAGTAAGGTACTGTCTGTTATATTTCATAATTCGAAATTCCTTGTTCGACATTCGATATTCAATAATAAGATTGGTTGCGGTTGACCTGCTCCCCTGTGAACTGTGAACCGACAACTGTGAACGGTTACGTTCTATCTATCTCAAAATCATCCCCCGATTCTAGACATCCAGCCGTGACAGTTAGCCGGGTTTCCTTGCTGAAGCGTATGTCCTTTTGGTTTATTCAGAATGGTCTGAATAAAAACATTTTTGATATCATTATCAGATCCTCCACTGCGCA